>NZ_CBFHAZ010000015.1:0-80873 GCF_965653655.1 Pseudomonas onubensis
GGCGGTGGGTCAGTCAATTCATCTGTCACTGACACACCGCATTCGCGAGCAAGCCCGCTCCCACAGGTGACCGAGTGTGACTCTACTGTTGCTGTTGCTCCGGCTCTTACATCCCTTTCGATGACGAAGTCAGCGGTCTTTTGATCTGCGCTTTTGATCTTGATCTGAGAACGCCCCCCCCCAAATCACTGGCGGATTGCAGGCATGCCGAGCCATAGCGAGGCACCGAGTGTTGGGGCGAAGACTTTTTGGTTACTTTTGTCTGGGCCGGCATACACTTGCGAATACATTTACAGCTTGGCAATCGACACTTCAGTCGACTTCACAAAGGCAATCACTTCACTGCCCACTTTCAATTCCAGGTCACGCACCGAGCGGGTGGTGATCACTGATGTGACGATGCCGGACGCGGTTTGCACATCAATTTCGGACACCACTTCCCCCAGCAGAATTTCCTTGATCACGCCCTTGAACTGGTTGCGCACGTTGATCGCTTTAATGGTCATGTCGGCTTTCCTTTTGGCTGTTGGGTCAATCCGCACGAATGCGCAGGCCCTCAAAATGCGTTATCGGCACAAACATTAAAAGGAATATATAACTCTTTATTTATTCGATATTGGTATATGCGCGCAATTGGCCCGCGCACGCCGCAGGATCTACGCCAGGACTCGACTCAATGTCACCCAGTAACGCGTGCGCGCTCGCACCTCAAACCCCAGGGTCTGGGCCAGCAGCGTGAGGATGCGGTCGGTGTCATCCAGGCGAAAGCTGCCGGTGACCCGCAGTGTTTCCAGGCTTGGGTCCCAGCGCAACACGCCGGGGCGGTAGCGTTCCAGTTCGCGCAGGAAGTCGCCCAAGGGCTGATCCTGCGCAGTCAGTACGCCGTCGCGCCAGTCCAGTTGCTGCACATCAAACGCGGCCCTTTCGGCCAAGCCCTGAGGCTTTAATGACACTTGCTGACCGACGCTCAAGGTCGCCAGTTGCCCGCTATGGTCACGCACCTGCACCGCGCCCTTGAACACCGACACGCGGCAGCCAGACGCCAATTGCCGCACGCACACTTCGCCGTGGCGCACCTCTACCTGGCCGTAGCGCGTGTACACACTGATCGCCGCTGCGCCCGGTACCGTCAGCGCCAACTCGCCGTCCACCAGTGTGATGCGTCGCTGTGCCAGGTCAACATCCACCGCCGTCGCCGTGTTGAGTTGCAGGCTGCCGCCATCGGCCAATGGCAGGCGTTTGCGCTCGCCGGTGGCGGTGTGTAAATCGGCCCGCCATGCCTCGATGGACAACTGCCGGCTGATCAACCAGGCGGTCGGCACCAGCGCCGCCACGCCCAGGGCCCGCTTGAGCAACGCACGCCGCCCCGCTTGCGGACGGTCGAGGCTGGCCATTGCCACGGCCTGGGGCAAGTCATTGAAGCGCTGACGCAGCGTTTGGGCTTTCTGCCAGGTCTGTTCGTGCTGAGGGTGGCTGTCGCGCCAAGCCTGCAAATTGGCGTGGTCACGCTCGGTAGCCGCGCCGGATTCCAACAGCGCCAACCACTGAGCCGCAGCACGCGCTACGTCGCGACTCAAAGGTCCACCATCAGGCAATGTTCATAGGCCTGGGCCATGTAGCGCTTGACCGTGCGCTCAGAGACGTCGAGCCGCTCGGCGATCTCGCGATAACCCAGGCCTTCCAACTGGCTCCACAAAAAGGCGCGGCGCACCGCCGGCGGCAAACCGTCGAGCAACTCATCCAGGGCGTGCAGGGTTTCCAGCAGCAGCCAGCGTTGCTCGGGCGACGGCACGCAGGATTCAGGCAAATTCGCCAGCGCCTTCAGATAGGCTTGCTCAAGGCTGCGGCGCTGATGAAAGTTGGCCAGCAAGCGCTTGCCGACGGTCACCAGATACGCCCGTGGCTCCTGCATCTGCGCAATCGGCTGGGCACTGGCCAATACCCGCACAAAGGTGTCCTGGCTCAGGTCCGCCGCATCCCAGGCATTGCCCAGGCGCCGGCGCAGCCAGCTTTCGAGCCAGCTGCGGTGGTCGCGGTACAAACTCGACAGGGTTTGATCACCGGCGTGGGTGGGAGCAACAGCATCAGTCATGGCAAACAACCTGCGCGGCGCGAGTGAGTCTCAAATGAGATTCATTCTATTTAATATCGCTGCTGATCACCACGCTCTTTTCAACATCGTGTTTATCCGGTCAGTTCTGCATCAAACACTTGCCCACGCCCTACTGTGCTGGCAGGCGCCAATAGCGTGCCCGGTGCCAATACCGCATTGGCCCCTATCCGGCACTGATCGCCGAGCAAGGCGCCAAACTTGTCGCACCCGGTACGCTGCAACTGCCCGGCGACCCGCACCTGCACTTCCTTGTCCAACCGCTCGTTACGGTAGTTGGCGACGATACTGCCGGCTTCCAGATTGATCCCATGCCCCAGCACCGAATCGCCGACAAAGTTGAAGTGCGCCAGTTTGCTGCCACTGAATACAAACGAGGTTTTCAACTCTGCGCCGGGGCCGATGATGCATTGCGCATCCACCCAGCAACCGCCGCGCAACAGCGAGCCGCTGGCAATAAAACACTCGGCGCCGATGATCAGCGGGCCTTTGAGCAAGGCCCCAGCCTCGACGGTAGCGGTACGGTGGATGGCGATTTCATCCTCAATAATGTAATCGGCTGCCAGCAGTTGAGTGAGCATCTGGCGAACAATCACTGGGGCCTGGGTCGTCAGCGCCCAGGGTGTGAGGGCGGCCCAAGGTGCCAGCGGCGATTGGGAAAAGTCGGCGATGTATTCGGCGAGTCGTATCAACATCGGGCCCTCGAGGAGTAAGAGAAGCGCGAAACTTTAGCACTTCAGCAAAACCAAACGGATCTTTACTATTTGTCTTTATATGGATATTTTATCCATATCCGCACACGAGGTCCGCCCATGCAATTGCCTGACTATTCAGATGTCATCGCCGCCGCCCAACGTTTGCAAGGCTTTGCCCATCAAACGCCGGTGTTTACCTCACGCACCCTCGACGCTGAAACCGGCGCCCAGGTGTTCATCAAGTGTGAAAACCTGCAGCGCACCGGCTCGTTCAAGTTTCGCGGTGCGTTTAATGCGCTCTCGCAGTTTGACGCGCAGCAGCGCAAGGCCGGAGTGGTGGCGTTCTCCTCCGGCAACCATGCCCAGGGCATTGCGCTGGCCGCGCAATTGCTCGGTATGCCGGCGACCATCGTGATGCCCGCCGACGCGCCTGCCGCCAAAGTAGCCGCCACTCGGGAATACGGCGCCAGCGTGGTGCTGTATGACCGTTTCAACGAGGACCGTGAGCAGATCGGCCGCACCTTGGCGGTGGAGCATGGCATGACGTTGATCCCGCCTTACGACCACCCGCACATCCTCGCCGGCCAAGGCACGGCCGCCAAGGAACTGTTGGAATTCACCGGGCCGCTGGACGCTTTGTTTGTCGGCCTGGGTGGTGGCGGCATGCTTTCGGGCACCGCACTGTCGACCCGTGCGCTGGCCCCCGATTGCCGGCTGTTTGGTGTTGAGCCCCAAGCGGGCAACGACGGCCAGCGTTCATTCCAGACCGGCAGCATCGTGCACATCGACACCCCGGCGACTATCGCCGACGGTGCGCAAACCCAGCACCTGGGCGACTGCACCTTCCCGATCATCCGCGACAAGGTGACCGACATTCTCACCGTCTCCGACGCGCAGTTGGTGGCCGCGATGACGTTCTTTATGCAACGCATGAAAATGGTGGTCGAACCCACCGGGTGCCTGGGCCTGGCGGCGTTGCGCCAGCTGGGCGAGCGGTTCAAGGGCCAGCGCGTGGGCATTATCGTCACTGGCGGCAATGTCGATATTGCGCGCTACGCCGCGTTGCTCAGCGAGGCGCCATGAATATCATCCACACCGAGGCCGCCTCGGCGCCTGCCGGGCATTACGCCCAAGCCGTCAGCCACGGCGATACGCTGTATATCTCTGGGCAATTGCCGGTGAGCGCGGACGGGCGCCACAACCTTGAAGCATCGTTTGCCGAACAGGCCCAGCTAGCGCTGGCTAACTTGCTGACCATCCTGAAAGCCGCCGGTGGCTCGCCGCAGGATCTGGTGAAGGTCACGGTGTATGTGGCCGGGGTGCAGCACTGGCCGCAATTCGACCGTATTTACGCCGCCGCGCTGGGCGAGCATCGCCCTGCTCGCGCGGTGGTGCCGGTGCCCGAGTTGCACCACGGTTACCTGGTGGAGATTGAAGCCGTGGCGCGCTATTTGGCGTAGGTGTAGACCGCCGCACGGGACACGCCCAAGTGCGCAGCCACGGTCTCCATGGCCCGGCGAATATCCATGCAGCCCGAGTCCTTGAGCTCTTGCAGCAACAGCCGTCGGTCCGCCGCCTTGAGCGCGCGCGGCGTGGTGGCCAGGCGTGCGGCGAACTGGTCGATGCGGGTACGAATCACATCGGCCCCGGACGGTTCCAGGGATTCGATAAGCGTGTCGCCGGTGACCGAGCCAAATTGCTCAAGCATGCCCTGCAGGCCACGGAACAGTGAGAGGTCGACGTTCATGCACAAGGCGGCGACGTACTTGCCGCTGGCGTCCTTGATACCAATCGAGGTGCTTTTGACTTGGCGGCCATCGGCGAACTGATTGCGGTAATTGGCAATGATCTGCGGGTAGTCGGGGTCGGCAATCCGCGCCAGGCCCAGCTCGGTGGTCGGCTCGCCCGGCGAGCGCCCGGAGAGGTTGTTATGGATCGCCAGGATCGCCTGCTGCGGGTCGCGCAAATCGTGCAGCACCACCTCGCAGAACGGGCTGAAGGTTTTGCTCAAACCTTCGGCAATCTGTTCGAGCTGGCTGATCAGGGTGGTTTCTTCGGCAGAGGTCTTTTTCATGCAAGACAACATATCCAGTCCTGGACAGGCCGTCAATTTGGCCGCCGTCCGCCCTTGTGGAGCGTTAACCATGGACACCCCAGCAGCATTGCTAGACTGCGTGAAAATGCAGCGCAACCTCCAGCGCATGCAACAACGCGCCGACCATTTGGGCGTGCACCTGCGCCCCCACGTCAAAACCCACAAGTGCGCCGAAGTGGTGGCTGCGCAGATAACGGCCGGTGCCCGTGGCATCACCGTATCGACGCTCAAGGAAGCCGAATACTTCTTTGAACTGGGCATCCAAAACATCCTCTACGCCGTCGCCATGGCCCCGCACAAATTGCCCCAGGCCCTGGCGCTGCGCCGCCGGGGTTGCGCGCTGACGCTGATCACCGACAGCCTCGCCGGCGCCCAGGCCCTCATCGATTTCGGCAGCGAGCAGGGTGAAACCTTTGCGGTGATGATCGAGATTGATTGCGACGGCCACCGTTCCGGGGTCAAGCCACAGGATCCGCTATTGCTCGACATCGCCCGCTTGCTCGGTGACAGCCTCGTCGGCGTACTGACCCATGCCGGGGAAAGCTACGGCCTGGATACGCCTGAAGCATTGCAGGCCATCGCCGAACAGGAACGCGCACGCTGCGTTGAAGCGGCGCAACGTATCCGTGCCGCCGGGATGGCCTGCGATCAGGTGAGTGTCGGCTCCACGCCTACCGCATTGTCGGCCGTCAGCCTTGAGGGCGTGACCGAACTGCGCGCGGGTGTGTACGCGTTTTTTGATCTGGTAATGCACAACATCGGCGTATGCCGCACCGATGAACTGGCCTTGAGCGTGCTGACCACCGTGATCGGCCATCAAGCGGAAAAAGGCTGGATCATCACCGATGCCGGCTGGATGGCCATGAGCCGCGATCGCGGCACGCACGCGCAGAAACGCGACTTCGGTTATGGCCAGGTGTGCGATGAGCACGGGGAGTTGATCGACGGGTTGCTGTTGAGCAGCGCCAACCAGGAGCATGGCGTAGCGCGATTCGAAGCGGGCGGCGTGGATGTGGAGACACAATTTCCGCTCGGCACGCGCCTGCGTATTCTGCCCAATCATGCGTGCGCCACGGGGGCGCAGTTTGGCAGTTACAACGCCGTGTTGCACACGGGTGAGGTGCAGATCTGGGAGCGGCTGCGTGGCTGGTAGGCCAGCCGCTAAAGATCGAGCTCCATCTTGATGATCTCGATGGACGCCGGGCTGTTGCCCCGGCTGAAGGTGCCCTCGCCGACCTTGCGAAAGCCGAAGGCGGCATAGAAGTTTTCGGCGTTAAGGGTCGCTTCCAGGTAAGCCTTGGCATGGCCGGCATTCTTGATGCGCTGCAAGGCTTCATTCAATAAGCGTGCGCCAATGCCCTGCCCGGCGGCATCGCCGCGCACGAACAGTTTGCTGATTTCATGTCCGTCGATTTCGATAAAACCCTGCAGCCTGTCGGTGTGTGCCAGCCACAGGTTGCCGGCGGCGATGGCCTCGCGGTAGGTCGCCGGTGAGCGACCGTCGAGCCACATGGCGATCTGTTCGGGGCCGTAGTTGCCTGTGCAGAGTGTTTCGACGGAGTTCCTATGCACCTCGAAGAGGTTTTGCGCGTCTTCCAACGTGGCGGATCGGATCAGTATTTTTTTCATTCCCTTGAAAATCCACCGTCAGTCAATGAACCCAGGCTTTATAGCTCACCGGGCGCCGCGCCGCGACCCAAGACCGCACATCTTGTGCGTTGACCTGTTTTGTTACACACCATATAGTGTGCCCACAAACACAAACCACCACTACATAGTGTGCAGTATCGGTATTTACCGACCACACTCTGCGCAGTATTTCAATGCCTTGAAGCCTGCAAAAACCTATTTTTCGAGTACCAGGAAGGAGAATTTCAATGTTGAGTTGGGATGAAGTCGACAACGAAGACACCGGTGCAGCGGTGATCAAAGGCGCCAACGCCGGCCACGCCACCGAAGCCAACATGGACCGCCTCGACGGTGCCGGCGCTGCCGCCGCCATCGAAGCCCGCGCCGTCACCGCCAACGACTCCGCCGCCATCGTGCGCGCCAAGGCCGCCCTCGACAAACTCGACGTCGCCGAAGGCCTCGCCGAACTCGAAGGCTCCGCCGCCCGCGTCGCCGTTGACGAAAAGCGCATGATCAACTGCCGCGCCGACCTCAACCAACTCGTGCCCTTCAAGTACGACTGGGCCTGGCAAAAGTACCTCGACGGCTGCGCCAACCACTGGATGCCGCAAGAGGTCAACATGACCGCCGACATCGCCCTGTGGAAAAACCCCGAAGGCCTCACCGACGACGAACGCCGCATCGTCATGCGCAACCTCGGCTTCTTCTCCACTGCTGATTCGTTGGTCGCGAACAACCTGGTACTGGCCGTGTACCGCCTGATCACCAACCCGGAGTGCCGCCAGTACATCCTGCGCCAGGCCTTCGAAGAAGCGATCCACACCCACGCCTACCAGTACTGCATCGAATCGCTGGCCATGGATGAAGGCGAGATCTTCAACATGTACCACGAGATTCCATCGGTGGCCAAAAAAGCCGCCTGGGGCCTCAAATACACCCGCTCGATCTCCGATCCGAAGTTCGAAACCGGCACCGTCGAAACCGACAAAGAACTGCTGCGCAACCTCGTCGCCTACTACTGCGTCCTGGAAGGCATCTTCTTCTACTGCGGCTTCACCCAGATCCTGTCCATGGGCCGCCGCAACAAAATGACCGGCGTCGCGGAACAGTTCCAGTACATCCTGCGTGACGAGTCGATGCACCTGAACTTCGGTATCGATGTGATCAACCAGATCAAAATCGAAAACCCGCACTTGTGGGATGCCGAGATGAAGGAAGAAGCGACCCAGATGATTTTGCAGGGGACGCAGCTGGAGATTGAATACGCGCGGGATACCATGCCGCGTGGGGTGTTGGGCATGAATGCGGCGATGATGGAGGATTACCTCAAGTTCATCGCGAATCGTCGTTTGTCGCAGATTGGTCTTAAAGAAGAATACCCAGGGACGACTAACCCGTTCCCTTGGATGAGCGAGATCATGGATTTGAAGAAAGAGAAAAACTTCTTCGAAACCCGTGTGATCGAGTACCAAACCGGCGGCGCGCTGAGCTGGGATTGATCTATTAAGCAGATCTAAAATTGTGGGAGCGGGCTTGTTGTGGCGAGCAAGCTTGCTTGCGCTGGGGTGCGAAGCAGCCCCAAAAATCCTACTCCAGCTACGCTGTCGTGCGGGAGCAAGCTCCCTCGCCACAGCAAGCCCGCTCTAGGTCCGTGGTGTTCTACAGACTTTGCAAAATGCCTTTTATGCCCAACCAAACCATCAAAACGCCGTGTGTCGGCCTGTGCTCCACCGTTTACGGCGACCTGGTCTGCCGGGGCTGCAAGCGTTATCACCATGAAGTCATCCAGTGGAATGGCTACAATGCCGAGGAAAAACAGGCGGTGTGGCTGCGCCTGGAGCAATTGCTTGTGCAAGTGATGGCCAGCAAGCTGGAAGTGTTTGACCCACAGCTTTTGCGCCAGCAACTTGAAACCCGCAAAATTCGCTTTGTGCCGCACCAGTCGCCGTACTGCTGGGCGTACCAGTTGATTGCCCGGGGTGCGCGGGTGATTTCCAGGCTGGATGCGTATGGTCTGGCGCTGCTGCCGGAGTTTCGCGAGCGCCACCTGGCGGATTTGCGTGACGCGATTGACCGCGAGTTTTTCCTGCTGTCCGAGGCGCATTACGAGCGCTATATCGCACCGGGCTTTTTGCGTGAGTCTTTTGGCGCTCCGTTGATCGCAAGTATTTAAGCGACAGCACAAAACCACATTTGATCTTTGTTGTTCAAGAGATCCAGGAAGGCTCGCGCGCTACCTGCACGCCATACCGCTCAATCGCCTGCTGGCATACCTCCCGTGGCACACTGCCCTGCTCAACCAACGCCGTCAGCGCCGCCAGTACAATGTGATAGCGATCCACCTCAAAGAAATCACGCAACGCGGCCCGCGTGTCACTGCGCCCAAATCCGTCTGTGCCCAACACCGTGTAGCTGCTGTCCAGATACGAAGCGATCATCTGCGGCACCGCCCGCACATAGTCGGATACGGCAATCACCGGCGCACCAGCGGGCAAACAGTCGCTCACATGACTGACGCGCTTTGCCTCTTGCGGATGCAATCGATTCCAGCGCTCCACCTCCCGCGCATCGCGTGCCAGTTCGCTGAAACTGGTCACGCTGAACACCTCGCTCGCCACCTGCCAATCCTCAGCCAGTAACTGCGCGGCCGCCTGAGCCTCACGCACCAGTGTGCCCGAGCCAAGCAGGCGTACCCTGGCCTGCGCAGCCCCTTGCAACCGATACATGCCCTTGATAATCGCCGCCTCCACGCCCGCCGGCAGCGTCGGTTGCGGGTAGTTTTCGTTCATCAGGGTCACGTAGTAGAACTCGTCCACATCGTGCTCCAGCATCTGGCGCATGCCGTGGTCGAGGATCACCGCAAACTCGCCGGCAAATGCCGGGTCGTAGGCGCAGCAATTGGGCACCGTCGCGGCTGCCAAGTGGCTGCTGCCGTCCTGATGCTGCAAGCCTTCGCCGCCCAGGGTGGTGCGCCCGGCGGTGGCGCCGAGCAGAAAACCTCGGGCGCGCTGGTCGGCGGCAGCCCAGATCAGGTCACCGACGCGCTGGAAACCGAACATCGAGTAATAGATGTAGAACGGCAACATGCGCAGCCCATGCACCGAATAACTGGTGGCCGCCGCCACCCACGAGCTGATGGCACTGGCTTCGCTGATGCCTTCTTCGAGAATCTGCCCGTCGGTGGCTTCGCGGTAGCTGAGGATCGAACCAATGTCTTCCGGCTCATAGCGCTGGCCAACGCTGGAGTAAATGCCGATCTGCTTGAACAGGTTGGCCATGCCGAAGGTACGCGCTTCATCCGCCACAATCGGCACGATGCGCGGGCCCAGCGCCTTGTCCTTGAGCAGGTTGGTGAGCATGCGCACAAAGGCCATGGTGGTGGACATCTCCTTGCCGTCGGTTGCCGTGGCGAAACCGGCGTAGCCTGCCAACGGCGGCACGCTGATGGGAGCGGCCAGCGGGCTGCGGCTTGGCACATAACCGCCGAGTTTATGCCGACGTCGATGCAGGTAACGCAGTTCAACGCTGTCCTCGGCGGGTTTGAAAAAACTCAAGGATTCGGCCTGCGCATCCGTCAGCGGCAATTGGAAGCGATTGCGAAAGGCGAGCAGCGCATCGCGGTCGAGCTTCTTCTGCTGGTGCGTGGTCATCTTGCCCTGCCCGGCTTCGCCCATGCCGAAGCCCTTTTTGGTCTGGGCCAGAATCACCGTGGGCTGGCCTTTGACCCGGCGCGCGGCATGGTAGGCGGCGTGGATCTTGACCATGTCGTGGCCACCGCGCTTGAGGCGGTCGATCTGTTCGTCGCTCATGCCCGCCACCAGGGCCGCCAGCGACGCGCTTTGGCCGAAGAAATGCTCGCGGTTATAGGCGCCGTCTTTGGCGGCGAAGGTCTGGAATTGCCCGTCGACGGTGTTCGACAAGGTGTCCACCAGCGAGCCGTCGGTGTCCTTGGCCAGCAAGGCGTCCCAGTCCGAGCCCCACACCAGCTTGATCACGTTCCAGCCGGCACCGGCAAACAAGGCTTCGAGTTCGTCGATGATGCGCCCGTTGCCACGCACCGGGCCGTCGAGGCGTTGCAGGTTGCAGTTGACCACCCAGGTCAGGTTGTCCAGGCCTTCGCGGGCAGCCAGGGTCAGGGCCGACATGCTTTCCGGCTCGTCCATTTCGCCATCGCCGAACACGCCCCAGACGTGACGCTCGGCGGTGTCCAGCAAGCCGCGATGTTGCAGATAGCGCATGAAGCGCGCCTGGAAAATCGAGCTGATCGGGCCGATGCCCATGGAGCCGGTGGGGAACTGCCAGAAGTCCGGCATCAACCACGGGTGCGGGTAGCTGGACAGGCCGCGTGCCCCGGCTTTTGGCCCACCGATTTCCTGGCGGTAGTGCGCCAGGTCGTTTTCCGTCAGGCGGCCTTCCAGATAAGCGCGGGCATAAATTCCCGGTGCCGAATGTGGCTGGTAGAACACCAGGTCGCCACCGAAGGTGTCGCTGCGCGCCCGGAAGAAGTGATTGAAACCGACTTCGAACAGGTCCGCCGCACTCGCATAACTGGCGATATGGCCACCCAGCTCGCCATACGTCTGGTTGGCGCGCACCACCATGGCCAAAGCGTTCCAACGTACCAGCGAGGCGATGCGTTCTTCGGTGGCCAGGTCACCGGGAAACGCCGGTTGCTGCTCAACACTGATGCTGTTGATGTAGGGCGTGCCGTGACGCGGTTTCCAGTCGATGTGCGGTGCGCTGCCTTCGCGGGCCAGCAGGTCGAGGATCTGGCGCGCGCGTGCTGGCCCGGCATTGGCCACCAGCGAGGCCAGGGCGTCGCGCCACTCATCCAGTTCTTGCGGGTCTTGGGCTGTGTGATTGACTGCACTCGCGAAACCGTTCATGGGCACCTCCGGGCTTTTTTTCCAGTTTATGTCGGTGCCGAAGGATTTTTTGCCTGTTATCAGGCGCAGGTTCAAGCATTTTGAGCATGAATCACTGCTAATCATCTTTTTAGCAGCACGTTGTGCTCAAACACGACGCAGCACCGCAACTGTGTTTAAAATGCCGCCCGCTCAATGACTGACGCTCAACGATGAACCCAGACGCACTCGCTACCCTGCACACCCATTTGCTCACCGCCCTGGCCAACCCGCCGAGTGAAACCCGGCGCCTGTTCCACGGCCGTGGCCGCTGCTGGCCGGGCCTGGAGCAACTGACGGTGGACTGGTTGCAGGGCGTGCTGCTGGTCTCGTTGTTCAAGGCGCCTGCGCCTGCGCAGCTCGAAGCCCTTAAACAGCTGCTGCAAACACAGTTCAATGCCTACACGGTGGCCTTGCAACACCGCTACCTGCCGCAAAGCACCACCGAATGGCTCTCGGGCGAAGCCGTAGACGAACTGACCATTACCGAAGGCGGCCTGCGTTACCTGATCGACCTGGGTAAAAAACAGAACAGCGGGCTGTTCCTCGACATGCGCTACGGCCGCAACTGGGTGCGCGAACAGGCCAAGGGCCAGCGCGTACTCAACCTGTTCGCCTATACCTGCGGTTTCTCGGTGGCGGCCATCGAAGGCGGCGCCGACCATGTGGTGAACCTGGACATGGCCCGTGGCGCCTTGAGTCGCGGGCGCGACAACCATCGCCTCAATGGTCATGACCTGAGCAAGGTCAACTTCCTCGGCCACGACCTGTTCAAGTCCTGGGCCAAGGTGACCAACAGCGGCCCTTACGATCTGGTGATCATCGACCCGCCGTCGTTCCAGAAAGGCAGTTTTCTGCTGACCAAAGACTACCAACGCGTGCTGCGCCGCCTGCCGGATCTGCTCACAGCCCACGGCACGGTGCTGGCGTGCATGAACGACCCGGCCTTCGGTGAGGGCTTCCTGATTGACGGCGTAACCCGCGAAGCACCGGGCCTGCGCTTTGTGCAGCGGTTGGAAAACCCGCCGGAATTTCCCGATGTCGACCCGCAAAGCGGTTTGAAGGCACTGGTGTTCCGTCAGGGTTGATGCCGAAACGTCTGACCCTTGCTACGCTAAGTGATACACCGGGCGGTGAACCTTATCCCCCCCTTCCCGGTCGATACCTGCATTCCCCGGCCAGACTCGACGGCGTTACGTCGTCGGCTGCCCTGTTTGATCTTTTGGAGAGCCGCCCGTGATATCGACCCTGCATGTAGCCAGACTCAAAGCCTGGGGCGCCCACGGCTTTACCGCCACCGGCGTGGTGCTGGCGTTCCTGGCCACCCTGGCCTTGCTGGAAAACTCACCCAAGGCCTGCCTGCTGTGGCTGGGCCTGGCGCTGGTGGTCGATGGCGTCGATGGCTCACTGGCGCGACGGGTCAATGTCAGCACGGTACTGCCCAGCTTCGACGGCTCGGTGCTGGACCTGGTGATCGATTACCTGACCTATGTGTTTATTCCGGCGCTGTTTATCTACCGCTATATAGACCTGCCGGACTTCACCCACCTGTTTACCGTGTCGGTGATCCTGGTGTCGTCGCTGTTCTGCTTCTGCAATGTGAACATGAAGAGCAAGGACAACTATTTTGTCGGCTTTCCTGCGGCGTGGAATGTGGTGGCCTTGTGCGTTTACATCATCCAGCCGGATGCCTGGGTGACCCTGGCCACGGTGATCGGCCTGGCACTGCTGACGGTCACGCCGATGAAGTTTCTGCACCCGTTCCGGGTCAAGCGTTTTATGCCAATCAACATCGCCGTGACCACGATTTGGTTGCTGTGCAGCTTTTTGATGGTAGTGGATTACCCCAATACCAACCCATGGACGTTTGGGTTGTGGTCGGTGATGTCGGCGTACTTTCTGGGAGTTTGTGTGTGGCGCACGGCGTTGGAGTGGCTGGACAAACGTCACGGTTGATTGCAATTCAAAATGTGGGAGCGGGCTTGCTCGCGAAGCCGGAGTGTCAGTTAGCACATCTATAACTGATCCACCGCTTTCGCGAGCAAGCCCGCTCCCACATTTGGATCGCGTAGAACAACAAGATCCAAGTAAGATACCGGCCTTTGGCGCAGCCCTTTTCTGCGCCCTGCCAATAATAAGCCCTGCCCATGCCCTTCGAACTCAGCGTTGACCTGACCACCCTCGCCATTCTTGCCTGCGTGGCCTTTATTGCCGGCTTTATCGACGCCATCGCCGGCGGCGGCGGCCTGCTCACCACGCCTGCCCTGCTCACCGCCGGCATGCCGCCGCACCTGGTGCTTGGCACCAACAAGCTCAGCTCGACCTTCGGCTCCGCCACTGCCAGTTTCACCTTCTACCGGCGCAAGCTGTTCCACCCGCGCCAATGGGTGCACGCCATCGTCGGCACGCTGATCGGCGCATTGGCGGGTGCCGTGGTCGCCCACTACCTGCCGGCCGAAACCCTGAACAAAATGCTCCCGGTAATCGTCTTCGCCTGCGGCGTGTATTTGCTGTTCGGCGGCACGCCCAAGGCGCCGCTGGACGCCGACGCACCGATCAAGAAGAAATGGCAATCCACCCAAGGCTTCGGCCTGGGTTTCTACGACGGCGTGGCCGGCCCCGGCACCGGCGCGTTCTGGACAGTCAGCACGATGCTGCTGCACCCCATCGATCTGGTCAAAGCCAGCGGCGTGGCGCGCAGCATGAACTTCGTCAGCAACGCGGCGGCGCTGTCGGTGTTTATCTTCAATGGCTCGGTGGACTGGATCGTCGGCCTGGCGATGGGCGTTTCGGTGATGTGCGGTGCGTTCTTTGGCGCACGCAGCGCAATCAGCGGCGGCGCCAAATTCATTCGGCCGGTGTTTATCACCGTGGTCCTCGGCCTGACCGTGCGCCTAGCCTGGCAGCACTGGTTCAGCGTGGCCTAAACGGCGCGCCAGATAGAGGTCGATCAGGTAACGCGCAATCGAACGTGACGCCGGCAACGGCGGCAAGTCGTGGATGTTGAACCACTGCGCGTCTTCGATCTCATCGGCCTGGGGCACGATGTCCCCCCCGGCGTACTCGGCATGGAAGCCCAGCATCATCGAGTGCGGGAACGGCCAGCACTGGCTGCCCATGTACTGGATGTTCTTGACCTCCACCTGCACTTCTTCGCGCACTTCACGAATCAGGCAATCTTCGGCCGACTCACCCGGCTCGGCGAACCCCGCCAGCGTGCTGTACACGCCCGTGACAAAACGCGGCGACCGCGCCAGCAGAATCTCGTCGCCACGGGTCACCAGCACAATCATGCTCGGCGAAATGCGTGGGTAGCTGCGCAGGTCGCAGGCCTGGCAATACATCGCACGTTCGCGCGGCACCTGGACCATGGCCTGGCCGCAACTGCCGCAGAACCGATGCTCACGCGCCCAGGTGCCGATCTGCGCGGCGTAGCCCAGCACTTTGTACAGGGTGTGGTCGCCCTGCAACATAAAGCCGCGCAAACCCTGCCAGCTGCAACCCGGCACTTCGGCTGCCGCGTTCAGCTCCAGCAAGTACACCGGCTCACCGTCGAGGTGGCCAATGCCATGTTCGGCAAACACCGGCAGGTCCTGGCGCTTGAGCCATTCACGCGGGAACAGCGGCCCATTGGTGTCATGCAAAAAGCCCTCGCGGCTGCGGGCGACGGCCCAGCCGCCAGGGGCGTCGTTGTCCAGCAGCGTTGTGGTAATCCAGCCTGGGGTCATGTCAGTCAATCCACGAATTCGGGTTTCTGCTTACTCATATGGGCCGCGATGGCCACGCGCAGGTCGTTGGATTGCAACATAGCCGAGTTCCAGGTGGCAACGTATTCCAGACCATCATTGACCGTATGGTCACGCATATAGCTGATCATGGCTTTGGTGCCGGCCACGGCAATCGGTGATTTGCTCGCGATTTCATGGGCGATTTCCATTACACCGGCCAACAGGCTGTCCTGATCGGGATACACACGGTTGACCAGGCCGATGCTGCGCGCTTCATCTGCGCCGAACGGGCGACCGGTGTAGGCCAGTTCACGCAACATGCCGTCGCCGATGATGCGTGGCAGCCGTTGCAGGGTGCCGACGTCGGCGGCCATGCCGATATCAATTTCCTTGATCGAGAACTGCGCGCCTTCGGCGGCGTAGCGCATGTCACAAGCGCTGATCAGGTCAATGGCGCCGCCGATGCAGTAACCCTGGATGGCCGCCAGCACCGGCTTGCGGCAGTTGTCGACGGCATTGAACGAGGCTTGCAGCTCAAGGATCTTGCGCCGCAGCAGGCGTGCGTTGCGGCCTACATCTTTGCCGAAGCTATTGGCCACCGAGGCCATCATCATCAAGTCGATACCGGAAGAGAAATGCTTGCCGGCGCCGCTGAGCACTACGGCGCGCACGGCGTCGGTGTCTTCGACCCATTGGAAGATGTCGATGATCTCGGTCCAGAACGCCGCGTTCATCGCGTTGATCTTTTCCGGGCGGTTGATCTGCACATGGGCAACATTGCCGGTGAGTTCGACGATGAAAGCTTGGTATTCGGACATGGCAGTGATCCCTGACTGGCGAGTAATAAGGCTCGAACTATAACAAGGGAGCATGACGGCGCATCGGCCAAAAACGGGACTGGCAAAAGTAATGAAATGTTGTGGGCGCGGGGTTTATGACCTGCCGATACATTTCACCCAGGCACCGCACTTTATCGGCTATACACTCAGGGCCACTGCCTGGAGCCCGCTATGCCGTCCACCTTTCGTTCATCATTGATTCTGGCCCTGGTGGTCGTGCTGACCGGCATTGGCGCCGGGCTGGGCGGGATGCTGCTGGCGTTACTGCTGCATGGCATCCAGCACCTTGCCTACGGTTACAGCCTCGACAGCCTGGTCAGCCACGAAACCTTTTTGTGGGGCGTCACCGCTGCCGCGCCGGAGCGCCGCCTGCTGGTGCTGGTGGTGTGCGGCCTGGTCGCCGGGCTGGGCTGGTGGATGATTTATTGCTATGGCCGCCCGCTGGTGAGCATCAAACAGGCCGTGTCTGAAAACATGCCGATCATGCCGCCCAAGACCACCCTCGCCCACGCCGTACTGCAGATCATCACCGTGGCCCTCGGTTCGCCATTGGGCCGTGAGGTGGCGCCGCGTGAGGTCGGCGCGCTGGCCGCAACCTGGCTGTCCCAACGCGCGCGCCTGGAACCGAACATGCACCGTTTGATCGTGGCCTGCGGCGCCGGTGCCGGGTTGGCGGCGGTGTACAACGTGCCGTTGGGCGGCGCGGTGTTTGTGCTGGAAGTACTGGTAGGCGCCTTCAGCTGGCCGGCGGCGGTGATTGCGCTGGCGACCTCGGCGATTGGTGCGTCGGTGGCCTGGATCGGGCTCGGCGCAGAATCTCAATATGCAGTGCCGCACTTTGTGCTCAGCCCGGCGCTGATCGCCTGGGCCGTGGTGTGCGGGCCGGTGTTTGGTGTGGCGGCCTATGGGTTCAGCCGTTTTACCGCCGGCGCCAGGGCCAACGCCGCACGCGGCTGGCGCCTGCCGGTAATGTCGCTGATCAACTTTACGCTTATCGGCGGGCTGGCGATGCTGCTGCCGCAGATCCTCGGCAATGGCAAAGGCCCGGCGCAGCTGGGCTTCGACAATGAGCTGACAATAGGCCTGGCCGCCCTCCTGCTGCTGGCCAAGGTGCTGATCACTGCCAGCAGCCTGCGCGCCGGTGCCGAGGGCGGCCTGCTGACGCCGGGCCTGGCCAATGGCGCGTTGCTCGCGATTCTGCTCGGCGGCGCCTGGAGCCTGGTATGGCCCGGGGTGCCGCTGGGCGCGTTTGCGATCATCGGCGCGGCGGCGTTTTTGGCCTCCAGCATGAGCATGCCGCTGACCGCGATTGTGCTGGTGGCCGAATTTACCCGCATCGAGCATGACTTTCTGGTGCCGATCATTCTGGCGGTGGTGGGTTCGATGTGCGTGAGCAAGCTGTGCCAGCGCTGGGAAATAAGTGGAAAAAAGCCCGCCCAAGCGCCATCCTCTGCGCTTTAAGCCGCCCACTTCGCGGCGCTCGACGTTTATAGGATATGCCCATGCTCGCCCAAACCCTCACCCCTGCCGATTTCGACTTCATTGACGAAACGCTGTTGAAATACGGCGACGATCATTCGGTGCTGAACCTGGCTGAACTCGACGGCTACTTCACCGCGCTGGTCTCAAGCCCCGCACAAGTGGACGTCGGTGAGTGGTTCCCGGCGATCTGGGGTGGGCAGAACCCGGCCTGGGAAAACGCGGAAGAGGCCCAGCGCTTTCTGGAGCTGTGCGTGCGCCATATGAATACGCTGGCGGCGCAATTGGCCACCGACGCGCAAAGCCTCAAGGCGCGTTTTGATGACACCGAACACCAAGGCCAAACCGTCACGCTTGCCGAGGAATGGTGCTTCGGTTATATCCGTGGCGCCGCGATTGGCAACTGGCCAGAGCTGCCGGCCGAACAGGCGGCGCTGCTGGAGAAGATTTCCTGGTGCGCCGAGCAGGACAACTTCGAACTGCCGGCCGACCTGGATGTAAACGCCCACCAACAGCGGGCTCGATCGATCGAACCCGCTGCGCGGGCGCTGCATGATTACTGGTTGGCACAGCGTTAACAGCGCTTATTTGAAGTCCAGGTCAAACGCCTGATAGAACGCGTTGCCGGTGTTGGCCACGATCCACATCAGCACCACCACATGCCGGCCTTTCTTGCCCTTGGGCAACGTGACCTGGTGTTCGATTTTGGCCTTCATTTCATCGGCGTGCTGGTAGTACGGCACCTGGGTGTAGAAGTCTTCGAAAAACGGCTTGGCCTCAAGCTGCGCACGGCTGATGCGTTGTTTGGGGTCCCAGCCATCCTTGGTGATCAGCCAGCGATAACCTCGGGTGACGTGGGCGGCGGTGTAGGCCCACTGCACCTTGAACACCTGACCAGCCTCGACATTCAGCAATGGCCAGGTAAACGGCGTGTTGAGCTTTTTGCTCATCTCCTCATCCGTGAAGTTGAGGCAATCGCGATCGTCGGTTTTTCCGCCACTCAGGATATGCCCGTCGCCTGGCGGCGTGACGCTTGGATCATCGGTTTGATAGGGAGCGGGGAACGGCCCGGCAGTGAGCGATGGGAAGTTTTTACCGCCCTCCATCTCGTTGACTTGCCAGTTGCCGAGCAGCCCGCGCTCTACCGCCACGGAACCACGGCTGGCCGGATCTACCACGCGACCATGGCGAAGTTGGGTCTGGGGTTTGTTCATTTCAGTCACTCCTTGATTGAATGTGCCCCGTCATGGAGCACGCCTCGAACTTACCTTGACGGGCGTTATTGTCCAGCCGCGGCTTACCTCGGAAAGTTCGCACACTGCCTGCGTATCGCTGACTAAAGGGCGTTGTCCTGCATCGGATTTACTGCTTGTCCTACGCGCAAAGGAGTAGTCCGACTACAAGTACAGTCCGTTCCCCGGACACGTCGGCGACAGCCTCGAAATACACGCCATACAACGATCCTCGCTCGACAAGGGTGGCGTGTTTGGCTGATTATTCGGGTCCGCCCGTCGGCCACTCCATACCGCCTAGCCTTGATCAGGAGCCTTGTACCTTGAGTTCGCAGAAAACCGTGACCGTTACACCGCCCAATTTCGCCCTGAACGGCAAGGTCGCGCCCCCCGGCTCCAAATCCATTACCAACCGCGCCCTGTTGCTGGCCGCCCTGGCCAAGGGCACCAGCCGCCTGAGCGGTGCGCTGAAAAGCGATGACACCCGCCACATGTCTGTGGCCCTGCGCCAGATGGGCGTGAGCATCGATGAGCCGGACGACACCACCTTCGTGGTCACAGGCGCAGGCAAGCTGCAATTGCCGTCGCAGCCGCTGTTCCTCGGCAATGCCGGCACCGCGATGCGTTTTCTCACCGCCGCCGTGGCGACCGTCGAAGGCACCGTGGTGCTCGACGGCGACGACTACATGCAAAAACGCCCGATCGGCCCGCTGCTGGCCACCCTCGGCCAGAACGGCATCCGCGTCGACAGCCCGACCGGTTGCCCGCCGGTGACCGTACACGGCGTGGGCAAGGTGCAGGCCAAGCGTTTTGAGATTGATGGCGGCTTGTCCAGCCAGTACGTGTCGGCGCTGCTGATGCTCGCGGCCTGCGGCCAGGCCCCGATTGAAGTGGCATTGACCGGCAAGGACATCGGCGCCCGTGGCTACGTCGACCTGACACTGGACTGCATGCGTGCATTCGGTGCGCAGGTCGAGGTGGTCGACGACACCACCTGGCGTGTGGCCCCCACCGGTTACAGCGCCCATGACTACCTGATCGAACCCGACGCCTCCGCCGCCACTTACCTGTGGGCTGCCGAAGTGCTGACCGACGGGCGCATCGACATCGGCGTGGCCGCGCAAGATTTCACCCAGCCGGACGCCAAGGCCCAGGCCGTGATCGCGCAGTTCCCGAACATGCAGGCCACCGTGATTGGCTCGCAGATGCAGGACGCAATCCCGACCCTGGCGGTGCTGGCCGCGTTCAACAACACCCCGGTGCGCTTCACCGAACTGGCCAACCTGCGCGTCAAGGAATGTGACCGTGTACAGGCGCTGCACGACGGCCTCAACGAGATTCGCCCAGGGTTGGCGACCATTGAGGGCGACGACCTGCTGGTGGCCAGCGACCCGGCACTGGCCGGCACTTCATGCAATGCGCTGATCGACACCCACGCCGACCACCGCATCGCCATGTGCTTTGCACTGGCCGGGCTGAAGGTGGCGGGTATTCGCATCCAGGACCCGGACTGCGTGGCCAAGACCTACCCTGAATACTGGAAGGCCCTGGGCAGCCTTGGGGTAACGCTCAGCTACTGAGCCAACACGTCGACTTGGGGAGGGAATGCACATGACAATTCGCCAACCCTGCCCACCCGGCGTGTGTGCCTGTGACCGCGAACAGCTGTTGCAAGCGCCCGGCGCCGACCTGCGTATCCTCAGCCTGACGCGTCAGGAAGAAAAAAAGCTGGTCGAGCGCCTGGAAAACCTCCAGAGCCTGCAAGACCTGGAACACATGCAACAGAAGATGTTTGAGCTATTGGGCATCCGTGTGCAGGTGGCGCCAGGGCACACCGAGGTCAAGAGCATGCGTGGCATTCAGATCAACATCGATGAGCAGCCCGGCCTGTGCCGCAAAACCCGCCAGGCGATTCCGGCGGCGATTCGCCGTGGCCTGGAGAAGCGCCCGGAAATTGCCTACCGCCTGCTGGATGCCCACGATCTGTTTCGCGAAGGCTGATTCAGCCGGCAACCATTTCGCGTTCAAACAGGCTCTGCCCGATGGCCTTCGCGGTGCGCAAATGCGCTTGCGCAGCGCCGCCCTCCGAATCCAGCAACAGCTCTGACGTCAGCACCTGCGCCCCACAGTAATCAAAAATCCCGTAGTCGATCTGCGTGCGCATGGCCTTGGCATACCCGTGCCGATCAAACGCGCCTTCATCCGCCGCACCCAGCGCCAGCAGGTGCACCTGCAAGTGCCGCAGTTTTTTCACCACCGGCGTGTCGGGCCCGTAATCAATCGCCCAGCCGTTGACGAACACGCGGTCAACCCAACCTTTGAGCAGCCCCGGCAGGGACCACCAATAAATCGGAAACGCCAGCACCAGCGCATCGGCGCGGTCGATGCGCGCCTGTTCAGCCAGCACATCGGCGGGCGGTTGAGCGCGTGTGCGGTGTACGAGGTGGTCGGCAGCGGTATAACGCGGGTCGAAGCCTTCGGCGGCGAGGTCGGCAATCTCGTAGGTGTGGCCGGCGGCTGTCAGCCCGGCCGCCACTTGCGAGGCAACGCTATGGGTGAGGGACTGCGGGTCGTGATGGGCTACTACGATCAGTGCGTGCATGACATTGACTCCATTTCGGGCTAGGCTGGGCGCTAGCTACTTTTAGTAGGTTACGAACCTTAAGTTACTTTTGGTATATAAGCATGTCAAGCGCTGAATCCCCTGCCCCACGCCGCCGCCTGTCCCGCGAGGATCGCCTGCGCCAATTGCTCGACATGGCCTGGCAACTGGTGCGCGAAGAAGGCACCGAAGCCCTGACCCTGGGCCGCCTGGCCGAGCTGGCGGGCGTTACCAAGCCGGTGGTCTACGACCATTTCGTCACTCGCGCCGGCCTGCTGGCCGCACTCTATGAAGACTTCGATAGCCGCCAGAACCAAGTGTTTGCCGAGGCGCTGGACACCACGGCCGCCACATTGGAAGAACGCGCCTGGGTCATCGCGTCCTGTTACGTCGATTGCGTGTTGTTGCAAGGGCGGGAAATTCCGGGGGTCATTGCCGCGCTGAGCAGCTCGCCGGAGCTGGAAACGTTAAAGCGCAAATACGAGGCGATCTTTCTGCAAAAGTGCCGCGATGCACTGGCGCCGTTCGCGCCCAACGGCACTGTTTCCCAGGCGGGCTTGCGCGCCATGTTGGGTGCCGCCGAAGCCTTGTCCCAGGCCGCCGCCAGCGGCGAGATCAGCCGCGATGAAGCGCAGCAGGAGTTGTTGGCGACGATTCTGGCGATGGTCAATCGCGGCCGCGTTTAACTAATTATTCACGCAAGGGGAATAAAGCGCCGCGACGGGTGTTTACCTGGGTACACCTTCTCAAAACCAGAAAAACCCAGGAGCTAGTCATGCTGAAAAAATCTTTCCTCGCCGCCGCTGCCCTCCTCGCCTGCACTTCGTCCATGGCCTTCGCCGCCCCGGCCAAGGTGGCCGACAGTGCCAAGGGCAAAGTGCTGGTGGACAGCCAAGGGATGACCCTCTACACCTTCGCCAAAGACAGCGCCGGCAAGTCGGTGTGCACAGGCCAGTGCCTGGCCAACTGGCCAGCGTTCACGGCCGCCGCCTCGGCGAAAGATGCCGACGGCTACAGCGTGATCAGCCGCGACGACGGCAGCAAGCAGTGGGCCTACAAAGGCCAGGCGCTGTATACCTGGGTCAAGGACGCCAAGCCTGGCGACATCACCGGCGACGGCGTGGGTGGCAACTGGAACGTCGCTAAGCCATAAGGGCTGGGCTGTGTACATATCCGTTATTTTTGTAACGGCGGCTATTGGTTCCGCTCTTACAGCGGCTCACTTTTGGAAAGACCCAAAAGTAAGCAAAAGGTCTTCGCCCCAACACTCGGTGCCTCGCTATGGCTCGGCATGCCCGCAATCCGCCAGTGATTTGGGGGGCCGCCGCGATGGGCCATCCTTGGCCCAGCGCGGCTAAACCGGCGTCCTGCCGGTTTACCCCCCAAATCCCTGTCGAATTCCGGCCATCGTGTTTGACGGGGCGATTTCAGATCAAGATCAAAAGCGCAGATCAAAAGACCGCTGACTTCGTCATCGAAAAGGATGTAAGGGCCAGAGCAACAGCAACAGCAACAGCAGAGCCCTACTCTGTCAAAGGTGGGAGCTGGCTTGCCTGCGATGGCATCAACTCGGTGTGCCTGATGTACCCAGGTGTCTGCATCGCAGGCAAGCCAGCTCCCACAGAAAAGCAGTTCTTCAGTGTATTCAGATAGGCTTTTGCCTTGCACTTGATCTGGCTCTTGCTTCAACCACTCAGGTCGGCTTTCAGGCCGCCGTGCTGTAGATCTTGATCTTGATCTGAGACGCCCCGTTAACCACGCTGGCCGAACGCAGGCTTGAATCCGTGGGTAACCCGGCAGGACGCCGGGTTAGCCGCGCTGGGCCAAGGATGGCACATCGCGGCGGCCCACGGATTCAAGCCGGAGTGAGGGCATGCCGAGCCTAAGCGAGGCACCGAGTGGTGGGGCACAGACCTTTTGGTTACTTTTGGGGCGTTTGCCAAAAGTGACCCGCTGTAAGAGCCATGCCTTTCAAGGTCTTGGTTTAAAATATCCTCAAATACTTTAGTCAGGATGACGAAACGATGTGGGAAAAGGTTCTAGAGCGGTTTGAAAAACATGCGCCGGCCAGTGTCATGACGAAGCTGGTACTGGAGCAGGCGGTAGCTGCTGAGTGGGTCGACAAGGTGTTCGATGAATACCGCCAACGTCAGTATTCACGTGAGCTTTTGTTTTCAACCGTTGTTGAGCTGATGTCCCTGGTTTCATTGGGCTTGAGGCCATCCTTACATGCAGCAGCTCGTAAAATGGAGGGGCTTTCAGTCAGCCTCGCCGCAGTCTATGACAAGATCAAACGAACCGAACCCGAGTTGCTTCGAGCCCTGATTTCAGGCAGCGCAGAGCGTTTAGAGCCCACAATAAAAACGCTCGGCCACTCATCGACTCTGCCCGGTTGGCAATTGCGCATTGTCGATGGCAATCACCTGCCAGCCACGCAAAAGCGTCTTGGCCCTTTGCGCACTGAGCGAGGTGCGGCTCGTCCAGGGTTTTCTGTGGTGGTCTACGACCCTGATTTGGACTTGGTCGTTGATCTTCAACCGTGGGAAGACGCCTACGCCAGCGAGCGAGTCAGTGTTCTGCCGCTGCTGACCCGTGCAAGCAAGGGCCAGCTGTGGATGGCTGATCGCCTCTATTGCACCTTGCCCGTCCTGCAAGCCTGCGAAGACACCGGGGCTTCGTTCATCGTTCGTCAACACAGCAAGCATCCACGCCTTATGCAAGAAGGTGATTGGCAGGAGGCAGGAACCGTCGACAGCGGAGCCGTTCGCGAACAAATCATCGAGGTAAAAGGTGGTCGCCGCTGGCGGCGTGTTGAGTTGAGCCTGCAAACGGCGAATGACTCAGGTGATTTGGTAATGTGGTTTTGGAGCAACCTGCCAGACACTGTCAGTGCTTGCCAAATAGCTGATTTATATCGTCGCCGCTGGAATATTGAAGGGATGTTCCAACGCCTTGAGTCGGCGCTGGAAAGTGAAATTAAAAGCCTTGGCAGTCCCAAAGCAGCTCTACTGGGCTTTGCTTCGGCGGTGCTGGCTTACAACGTTTTGTCGGTTCTCAAGCGTAGCGTTGAGCAGGCGCACCGAGAAACGCAGCCAGAGGGTTGGGAAGTTTCGATTTTCCATTTGGCGGTGCATGTTCGCAGTGATTATCAGGGAATGCAGATCGCATTGCCTGCGGAAAATTTCCCTCTTGAAAAAACCTCGCAGGGGCTGGCAGAACGGCTGTTGGCCCTGGCGAGGTTGATCAACCCCAAGGCCGTCGCGAAAAGCCCTCGCGGTCCCAAAGTCGCCAAACCCAAGGAGTGGCTGGAAGGTAAGGCCGCGCAGAAACATTTCTCAACAGCTCGGGTACTTAAGGCTGCCAAGTCGAATAAACAAACTTGAACATGGTTTTAAACGGCTTTTAAACGCGGACCTTGAAAGGGATGGCTGTAAGAGCGGAACCAATATCAGCCGTTACCGCAGCAACGGATATACACACAACCCCCTCTAAACCCAAGGAAGATTTTTAACACTCAGGACAGGTGCTGATTCACAAACAACCGCACCTTACGCCCCAACTGATCCAAGTGCCGATCCCGCTGCTTCTCGGCATCAACCATCGCGCGCTTGCCGTGTTTTTGCAGCAAGTACGTATGAATCTGCCGCACCTCCAGTGAGCTGTAGATCGCAGCCACGTCCAGCACGCCCATCAAGCCGTCGGTGCCGTAATCGCGCGTGTTCATCAACACTTGTGTGTCCCGTGCGCCACGCAGCTGAAAGCCCATCGCTTCAAACGCTGGCACTTTTTCCACTGAGCAGGCCAGCTCTGCATGGGGATAATGCGCCAGCACCTCGCCAAGCATGGCGCGGGCCACGCCCTGGCGCCGGTGCCCGGCCTGCACCGCCATGAAGGCGATGCCACAAGCGTGCGGGTCGTCCTTGACAGGCAAGTACAGGCAAAAGCCGATCACCTGTTCTTCCTGCATCGCCACCACCAGTTCAACCGCGATGCCCTTGGCGCCGTTCAGCGCTTCAAGGTACAGGTGCACCTCATAACCGACGGCATATTGATAGATGTTGTAGAGCAGGTTGCTCGGCGGCAACGCGACACTGCTGATGTCGGTGAGGTTGTCCACCACCATCTGCAGGATCTGGCTGTTGATCGGCTCGGGGCACGCGGTGGTGTAGCGGGTAAGGCTGAACATGCAAATTCCTGGGTTTAGCGTCAAGGCAGCGGTGATTGTACCTGCTGCCCGCACACCTCGCGCAAACAGCCGCGCAACCAGCGGTGGGCCACATCGGCATCCAGGCGTGGGTGCCAGAGCATGGCCACGGTGAACGGCGGGACGACGATCGGCAGTGCGAAGCTGTGCAGCCCGTCGCGCTGATGGGCGGTGTAGCGTTCGGGCACGCTGGCGATCAGGTCGGTGTCGCGGGCCAGGGCGATGGCGGTGGCAAAGCCGGCGACGATGGTGCTGATGTCCCGCGTCAGGCCTTGGGCTTGCAGGGCGTCGTCGACCTGGCCACGGTCAAGCCCACGGCGGGACACGTAGACATGCCGGCCCTGGGCAAAACGCTCGGCGCTGACGTCACCCTGGCTCAGCGGATGGCCGCTGCGGACCACACCGATCAGCCGGTCACGGAACAGCGCCTGGGTCAGCAATTCGGGGCTGGCGCTGGCGTCGACCACGCCTATCGACAGGTCAATACTGCCCTCGCGCAGCAGCGCCGAGTCCTTGTCGCTCTTGTCGACAAAACGCAGGCGCACGCCCGGCGCTTGCTGGGCTATACGCGCAAGCAACGCCGGGCCGAGGTTTTCGACAAACTCCTCGCTGGAGCGCAGCGTGAACGTGCGTACCACCTGCCCCATGTCCAACGCTTGCGCCGGGCGCAGCACCGCCTGGGCCTCTTGAACCAAACGGCTGACCTGTTCACGCAGTTCGACGGCGCGCGGTGTCGGCACCAGCCCGCGCCCGGCGCGCACCAGCAAGGGGTCACCGGTGGTTTCACGCAGGCGTGCCAGCGCGCGGCTCATGGCCGAAGGGCTCAGGCGCAGGCGCCTGGCGGCAGCGGCGACACTGCCCTCGCTGAGCAACGTATCCAGGGTAATGAGCAAATTCAGGTCGGGCATACGTGTTCCTTATCAGGCGTTTGATGCAGGTATTAGCTGCAACCCATGCGTCTTCCGCCATATTAGGCCACGCCGTAGAGTTGTGTCAGTTGCCTTCACTCAAGGAATCGTCCATGCACAGCTCTTCACGCGCCGCGCTCGTCAGTTTGTCGCTCTCCATGTTGCTGGCGTCCTTGGGCACCAGCATCGCCAATGTCGGCCTGCCCAGCCTGGCCAAGGCATTTGATGCATCCTTCCATGCCGTGCAGTGGGTCGTGCTCGCCTACCTGCTGGCGATCACGGCGGTGATTATCGGCGCAGGTCGCCTGGGCGATCGCTTCGGGCGCAAGCGCGCTTTGCTCGCCGGCTTGCTGCTGTTCGCGGTGGCGTGCGCACTGTGCGCGGCGGCCCCATCGCTTGACTGGCTGATTGCCGCGCGCGCCCTGCAAGGGTTCGGCGCCGCCAGCATGATGGCGATGACCCTCGGCCTGGTCGGCGACACGGTAACCAAGGCGCGCACCGGACAGGTGATGGGTTTGTTGGGCACGATGTCGGCAGTCGGCACCGCCATGGGCCCCAGTGTCGGCGGGGTGTTGCTGAGCCTGTGGGGCTGGCGCGCGTTATTCGCGGTCGGTGTGCCGCTGGGTCTGTTGGCGGCGGCCCTCGCCTTTTATTACTTACCGACAGATCGCCAGGCCAGCGCCCGCGTAGCGGACGGTGCTTTCTGGCAGCCGTTGCAAGACCCGTCGCTGCGTGCCGGGTTGGCAATGAGCGCCCTGGTAGCCGCAGTGATCATGGCCACGTTCGTGGTCGGGCCGTTCTACCTGTCCCAGGGGCTGGGGTTGGACTCCGCGTGGATGGGCCTGGCCATGGCCGTCGGCCCTTGTGTGGCGGCACTGACCGGCGTGCCGGCGGGCCGCCTCACCGATCGCCTGGGCAGCCAGCGCATGGCCCTCGCGGGCCTGGGCGTGATGGGCCTGGGCGCGCTGTCACTGTCGTTGGCGGCGGGACTGCTGGCTTACCTCGGCGCCCTGATCCTGCTCACTACCGGCTACAGCCTGTTTCAAGCGGCCAATAACACTGCGGTGATGAGCGACGTCGCGCCGACACGCCGAGGCACCGTCTCCGGCCTGCTGAATCTGTCGCGCAATCTGGGCCTGATTTTCGGCACCTCGGCACTGGGCGCGGTATTTGCGTGGGCCAGCCCCGATGTGGCTCACGCGGCGCCGCTCAGTGTCGCCCATGGCTTGCACTTGACCTTCGCCGTGGCGTTGGCCCTGATCGTCACCGCCAGCACTTTCGCCTGGGGCCGCCACCGCGCCACGATCTGCCCGCAGAACACCCGTTGAGGCAAAAAAACAAAAAAGGCGTTGCCCCAAACCGGGTTACTTCGCGCATCATGGGCACTTTCAAGCTCAAGGGTAACGTCCATGCGCGTGCTGTCATTGATGATGGGTCTGACGACGCTGGCCGCCAGTTCGGTGTTCTGCGCCAGCGCGATGGCGAATGAAGAAAGTCAGTTGGTGCAACAGATCAACGAATACCGCAGCCAGGTTCAGCGCTGCGGCAACCAGGGTTCCCAGGAACTGCCACCGCTGGCCAGCGATACGCGGCTGGTGCTGCCGGCCACCAATGTTGGCGACTTGCAGCAGGCGCTGGCGCGGGCCGCGTACCCGATGGTGAATGTGCAGGCCATCAGCCTCTCCGGCCCAAAGGACGCCCAGGCGGCGATGAAGGCTGTGCGCGAAAGCTTTTGCCGCGTGGTGCTGGACCCGCAATTTGTCGATATCGGCGTGAGCAACAGCGGTCAGGACTGGCGCATCGTGCTGGCACGCCCGCTGCTCACCAGCGGGCTGGGCGATTGGCAGACCGAGGGCAAAAAACTCCTCGAACTGGTCAACACTGCCCGCCAGCAACCGCGCCAATGCGGCACCCAGGCGTTTACCGCAACGACGCCGCTGTCGTGGAATGATGACCTGGCCAACGCCGCCAACAGCCATTCGCGCAACATGGCTAATGGCAATTTCTTCGACCACCTGGATCATGACGGCCGCACGCCTGGTGATCGTGCGGAACTGGCCGGGTACATCGCAAAAAACATCGGCGAAAACATCGCCGCCGGCCTCGACAACCCGCGCAAGGTGGTGGACGGCTGGCTCGCCAGCCCCGGGCATTGCGCCAACCTGATGAACCCGCAATTTCGTGAATTGGGCGCGGCCTACGCCATGGACCCCAAAAGTGATGCGGGTATTTATTGGACGGGGGTTCTCGGCGCGCAATAGGCGTTTTAGGCACGATTGCAGACCTATTCATTTGGATAGAGCATCAAATTGCCATCTCAGGGATAATCGCGCTGAACTGGTAGCGGTCATTCCGGTCTGTTGCTTGTTAGCCTGACCGCTTCAGGCCCTCGACAGACCGTGGTAAACAAGGTGTTCTCGCAATGATGAATTGGCTGCAAAGCAGCAGCGACATGGCTGAGCGGGTTCGCCAGCATGACTGGGCCAACACGCCACTGGGCCCGCTGGAGCAGTGGCCCGACGTGCTCAAGACCACCGTGGCGCTGTGCTTCGCATCGAGCTTTCCCCAGGCGATTGTCTGGGGGCCGCAGTTGATCACGCTCTATAACGACGCATTCATACCGATACTGGGCGCCAAGCCCGACCCGTTGGGGCGCCCGTTCAACGAGGTGTGGCATGAGGTGTGGGCGGATATCAGCCCTATTGCCGATGCCGCCTTCCAAGGCCATGCCACCTACATCGAAAATTTCCCCCTGGTGATTGAACGCGGCCCCACGCGGGACCAGGCGTACTTCACCTTTTGCTACAGCCCGATTCGTGACCGCGAGGGCAAGGTGGTGGGCATTCTCGACACCGTGTCGGAAACCACCACCACGGTATTCCTCGCCCGGCGCCTGGCGGTGCTGGATGCCATCAGCCACACAGTGGCCAATGCCGCCGATGCCGAAACCATCCTGACCGGCACCACCCAATTGGTCGCCGAACACCTGCAGGTGAGCAACTGCGCCTACGCCGATATGGATGCCGACGAAGACGGCTTTACCATTCGCGATAATTGGGTGGCACCCGGTTCGCCCAGCATCATCGGCCGCTACAGCCTGGCGGCCTTTGGCGAGACCGCGGTCAAATGCCTGCGCGCCGGAGAGCCACTGGTGATTCATGACAACCTGCGCGAGCTGCCGCCAGAGGAATCGGCGTCCTTTCAGGCACTGGGGGTCAGCGCCACGATCTGCATGCCCTTGATCAAGAACGGCCGGCTGACGGCCTTGATGGCGGTACACGATAAACTCCCACGGTTGTGGTCGAGCTACGACCTGGCGTTGCTGCGCGAAGTCACCGAGCGCTCCTGGGCGCATATCGAGCGCGTGCGCGCCGATGCCCATGTGCGTGAAGGCCTGGCAGCCTTTGCCGAACTCAACACCACCCTGGAGCAACGCGTCGAAGAACGCACCCTGGCACTGGCCCAGGCCGAAGCCGCGTTGCGCCAGTCGCAGAAGCTCGAAGCCATCGGCCAGTTGACCGGCGGCGTGGCCCACGATTTCAACAACCTGCTGACCATTATCCGCTCCTCGGTGGACTTTCTGCGCCAGCCGGGGTTGTCCGAAGAACGCCGCCAACGCTACATGAGCGCCGTGTCCGACACCGTCGAGCGCGCCAGCAAACTGACCAGCCAATTGCTCGCGTTTGCCCGCCGCCAGCCGCTGAACCCGGAAGTCTTCGATGTGAGCCTGCGGGTCAAGAACATCGGCGAGATGCTCGAAAGCCTCACCGGTGCGCGTATCCGCGTGCAGCTGGAACTGCCGCAGCGACCGTGCCATGTGCGCGTCGATTCCAGCCAATTTGAAACCGCGCTGATCAACATCGCGCTCAATGCCCGCGATGCCATGGAGGGCCAAGGCACCCTGACCCTGCGCGTCGCCCACATCGCAACGCTGCCGCGCATCCGTGGCGATGCCGAATCAAGCCAGCCCTTTGTGAGTATCGCGCTGGCTGATACTGGCAGCGGCATTGCCGTCGACACCGTCGAGCGTATTTTCGAGCCGTTCTTTACCACCAAGGCGGTGGGCAAAGGTACCGGGCTTGGCTTGTCCCAGGTGTTCGGGTTTGCCAAACAGTCCGGTGGCAACGTCGACGTTACCAGCAACCTCGGCCAGGGCAGCGTGTTTACCCTGTATCTACCCGAGGCGGAGCCTGTGGCAGTGCAGGCCTGCTCGGTACAGGAAGACCAAGGCCCGGTGTCCGACACTGCGGCGCGCCACATCCTGATCGTGGAAGACAACCTTGAGGTTGGACGCTTTGCCAACCAGATCCTGCAGGACCTGGGCTACCGGACCACCTGGGCCACCGATGCCGAGCAGGCGCTTGCGCTGGCCGGCCCGGACGGCATGGCGTTTGACGCGATTTTTTCGGATGTGGTGATGCCCGGCATGACCGGCGTGGCCATGAGCAAACTGCTGCGCCAGCGCCGCCCCGATTTGCCGGTGGTGCTCACGTCGGGCTACAGCGAAGAACTGGCTGACAGCGGCTATGAAGGCTTCGAGTTTCTCCCCAAGCCGTACTCCGCCGACCAAGTAGCGCGGGCATTGGCCAGGTCGATGCTCAAGGAATGAGGCGCTACTGCGCGACGGCCACCTGATTACGGCCCATGGCCTTGGCGCGGTACAGCGCTTTGTCGGCGTTGTTCATCAGGCTGTGCAAGTCCTGATCAAGGCTGCGGGTGGTGGCCACACCGAGGCTGGCGGTCAGGCCCTTTACCGGTTCGGAGGTCAGGCCCGAAATCGCCAGGACCAGTTGCTCGGCGATGTCCCGTGCGGTCTCCAGCGAGGTGTTGGGCAGCAACACCGCGAATTCTTCACCACCGAGCCGACCATAGACGTCGGCCTGGCGAAACGACGCGCTGATCACCCCGCCAATCTGGCGCAATACCTGGTCACCGGCTTGGTGGCCGTAAGTGTCGTTGATGTCCTTGAAGTGGTCCATGTCCAGCATCAGCGCGCTTAGCGGCTGCTGGTTGTGGCGGCATTGCGCATACAGCAGGTGGGCATGCTCGAAGAACGCCCGGCGGTTCATCAACCCGGTGAGTTCGTCGGTCTGCGCCGCACGCGTGGAAATATGGTGGGCACGTTCCATTTGCCGGGTCAGGCGGAAGGCTTTCTCCAGTGCATCCGAGAGCTTGCGTGTGGCGCTGACCACAAAGGTCGAGAACACCAGCACTGCAATCGCCACGCCCACTTGCATCGGCGCCGGCTGGAACAGCAACCACAGGGTACATGGCAACAGCACCAGGGCCATCGAACCCATAGTCATATAGCGATAGGCCGAATAACACGACACTGCGCTGACCGACATGCCCACGGTAAACAGCATGACCAGCACTTGGGAGACGCGATCATCCGGCGGCATCACGGCCAGGGCGCCGAGGCCCCAGGTGCCGGCTGACAGCATCAGCGTGACCCAATAGCGGCGCTCCCAGCGTTCGGGTGTGCGCTCGCTGTCGGGGCAGCGAAACCAGTCGGTGAACAGCTTGACGCGCACCAGCGATGTCACCGCCAGCACCGCCAGCCACACCAGCATGACCTCGTGGTCAAACCGGCTCCAGCACAGCCAGCAGAGCATGACGGCGCCCAGGTAGCTGCCGAAAATGGCCGAGAACGATTGGCGAAACAGCTGGTGCAACCGGTCGGTTCGCACCTGCTGTTCGATAAGTTCATCCGGGTCTTGCCCACGCCCAAGGCCGTTCATGAAATACGCCCGCTTCGACTGCCACGACAAAGGCGCCATTGTGGCACCCTGCCACTAGCGCGGACAACAGAATCCACCACGCTAGAGCCTTTAAAGCGCTTCCGGACGCAGAATCAACACACCCAAAGGTGGCAGATTCAGCGACAGCGACACCGGCTGCCCATGGCGCGGTTCCTCCTGGGTGAACACTTCGCCACCGTTGCCATAATTAGAGCCGGCATAGGTGTCGGCATCGCTGTTGATCACCTCGCTCCAGCGTCCGGCAAACGGCACACCCACCGCATAGCCCTCACGTGGCACCGGCGTGAAGTTGGCCACCACCAGCACTGGCTTGCCGTCCTTGCTCCAGCGCAGCCAGGCATAGACGCTGTTGATCGCGTCGTCACCAATCAACCACTGGAAGCCTTGCGGCGCATCGTCCTGCTCATGCAGCGCCGGCTCTTCGCGGTACAGGCGGTTAAGGTCGCCGACCAGTTTCTGCACGCCGCGGTGTTCAGGGTATTGCAGCAAATACCAGTCCAATTGCTGGTCGTGGTTCCACTCGCGCCACTGGCCGAATTCGCAGCCCATAAACAGCAGCTTCTTGCCGGGGTGCATCCACATAAAGCTCAGGTAGGCGCGCAGGTTGGCGAACTTCTGCCAGCGGTCACCAGGCATCTTGTCGATCAGCGAATGCTTGCCGTGCACCACTTCGTCGTGGGAGATCGGCAGGATAAAACGCTCGGACCACGCATACACCAGGCCGAAACTCAGCTCATTGTGATGATGGGCGCGGTACACCGGGTCTTGCTGGATGTAATGCAGTGAATCGTGCATCCAGCCCATGTTCCACTTGTAGTTGAAGCCCAGGCCGCCCTGCTGGGTGCTCTGGCTGACGCCCGGCCAGGCCGTGGACTCTTCGGCGATCACCAGCGCGCCCGGCGCTTCCAGCGCCACTACATCATTGAGATGGCGCAGGAAGTCGATGGCCTCCAGGTTCTCGCGACCGCCATGGCGGTTAGGCACCCACTCCCCGGCTTTACGCGAATAATCGCGATACAGCATTGAGGCCACGGCATCCACGCGCAAACCGTCGATATGGAAGTGTTTGAGCCAATGCAGCGCCGAAGCCAGCATAAAACCATGCACTTCGGTGCGGCCCAGGTTGTAGATCAGCGTGTCCCAGTCCTGGTGAAAACCTTCGAGCGGGTTAGCATATTCGTACAGCGCCGTACCATCGAACTGCGCCAGGCCGTGGGTATCGGTGGGGAAATGCGCCGGCACCCAGTCCAGAATCACGCCGATGTCGGCCTGGTGCAGGGCGTTGACGAAAAACCCGAAGTCTTCCGGCGAGCCAAAGCGTGCGCTCGGCGCAAACTGCGACAGCGCCTGGTAACCCCAGGAGCCGCCGAACGGGTGTTCCATGATCGGCATCAACTCGATATGGGTAAAGCCCAGTTGCTGCACATAGGGAATCAAGCGCTCGGCCAGTTCACGCCAGCCATATTGGCGCGATACTTCACCGGCCTCGTCGAGTTCACACTGCCACGAACCCACATGCAGCTCATAGATCGACAAGGGCGCCGAGGCCTTCTGCTTGTCGGCACGCGCCTGCATCCAATCATGGTCTTGCCAGTCGACCTGCAACGGCGCGGCGACTTTCGAGGCAGTGTCGGGCGGCAGTTGGGTAGCAAGTGCCATAGGATCGGCCTTGAGGGGCAGGATCCCATGGGCACCAAGAATCTCGTACTTGTAGGCTGCGCCCGCTTGCAGGCGTGGGATAAAGATCTCCCATACGCCGGACGGATGCCGAAGGCGCATCGGATGGCGGCGGCCGTCCCAGATGTTGAAGTCACCTACCACCGACACGCGCCGCGCATTTGGCGCCCACACCGCAAAGCGCACGCCTTGCACGCCGTCGACGCTGGTGACCTGTGCCCCCAGGCAACTGCTGAGGTCACGGTGATTGCCTTCGGCAAACAGGTACAAATCCATCTCACCCAGCAACAATTGGCTGAAGCTGTAGGGGTCTTCGGTGATCTGCTCACCGCCGGCCCACTGAATCTTCAGCAGGTAGCCCTGACGCGTGGATAATTGCCCGACAAACAAACCCGGCACCTGGGTCGCGTCCAGGCTTCCGATGGCTTCACCGCTATCGCGGGCCAACACGTGGACGCTCAAGGCTTCGGGCAGGAACGCGCGGATAAATTGCCCGCCCTGCTCGTCATCGTGCGGCCCCAGGATAGAAAACGGGTCCGGGTGTTCCGCGCGCACCAACGCTTCTACATCCTTGGGCGCCGGCATGGCGGTCAACTTCGCTTGCAGCGGTTCTCTCTGTGTAAAACTCATGACGTCTCCTCACCGCGTGCAGTCTTCGATATAGGTAGCAGCCCGCTGAGCAAACCGTGCAGCCCTTGCAGGGGCACCGGCAACCAGGTCGGGCGATTTTCCGCTTCGTAAGCCACTTCGTACGCGGCCTTCTCCAGGCTGAACAACGTCAGCGCTGCGTCCTGGCCTTTGGCATCCTGCCAGTCATGCGCCAGTGTAGACGTAGCCTGATGATAAGCCTGGATAAATGCGCTGCGCGCTTCACTCAGGTAACGGTCAGTCACGCGCTTGCGGGCGGTATCCGCTTGCGGTGAATGATCCACACCTTGCACATTCAGGGCCATGGCGGCGGCGTAATCAAACGAGCGCAACACGCCACTCACATCTTTATACGGGCTGTGCTTGCCGCGCCGTTCATGCAGAGGGCGCGCAGGTTCGCCTTCAAAATCGATCAAATACGCATCGCCCTTCACCACCAGCACCTGGCCCAGGTGCAAGTCACCGTGGACACGAATCCGCAAGCCGCCCGCCGTGGCTTTCGCCAAGGCCTGTATGCTGCTGGCAAGCGCTTTTTTCTGCCCCAGTATTTCACTGACCAGCGCCTGATCGGCGGGGTTCAACTGGCTTTGATGAAGTTTTAACAAGTGCAGCGCGCGGTCGATCTGTGCACCGACGTCCTTGGCCCAAGCCTGGGTGTCCTTGGCTGTTGTGGTCTCGGGCTTGAAGTCTTTGTTGGTGGTTTTCGCCGCCAGCACCGCGTGCATTTCGCCCAGGCGCTGGCCGAGCAAGCCGGCAAAATCCTGCAGTTCGCCCAAGGCGTTGTAGTGTTGCTCCTGCTCGGAAATCGCTTCGGCCAACTCGTCGCGAATGGCGCGCTCAAGGTTGTTCTGGGTCCAGCTCCAGGCATCGCCCTGGTTGCTCAGATAGCCCTGGGCAATCATCAACAGGTTGTCTTGCCCTTCGCCATCGCGACGAATCATCGAGCCCAGCAACGGCGAAATATTCGGGTATTCGGCGGCCGTGAGGTAAGCGCTCATTTCCAGTTCCGGGTGTACCCCGGCACTGACTTTGCGGATCAACTTGAGCACCAGGCTTTCACCCACCACCACCGAGCTGTTGGACTGTTCGGCAGACAGATAGCGCACTTGGGAGTCATCGCTCAGTTGCAGCGCAGCCAGGTGCGGCGTAGCTTCAAAGCGCAAGTCACCTTCGTCGGTGGTCAATACGGTGCCCGCCTGCAAACTCTGGATCACCGCACGGATAAAGTGTTCCAGGCTGAAGGCGTCGGTCACCAAACCGACCTGGCGGCCCCGGCGTACGCGGGCCAGCGCCAGTTGCTGGGGCAAGGCACTGGTGAACTGGTCTTCGGCGAGGAAACCGAACGGCAACTGATAACGACTGACCTGACCGCCGCTGGTTACCTCGACTTCGCTGAGCAGCACTGGGTGCTGCGGGTCGCCAAAGCGCACGCCGTAGCTGATCTGCACGCGCTCGATAGTCGCGTCTTTGCCCGCGAACCAGCGCCGCTTGGGCAACCATACCGGCAGCGAAGTGTGTTCCAGGGTGGTGCGGCAGGGCTCGTCGAGTAGTTCTTCCATGCGTTGTTTAAGCACCAGCGTGGTGAAATCCGGGATGCTCTGCGCCGGCTCCACATGCCAGCTGGGCATCTGGTTTTCTGCCGCCAGCACAAACCAATAGAAGCCATACGGCGCCAGGGTCAGCAGGAAATTCAGCTGGCCGATGGGCGGGAACGCATTACCGCCGAGCATTTCCACCGGCACCATGCCGGCGAAAGCCGACAAGTCCAGCTCGGCCGCCTGGGCGCTGCGCGACACGTTGGCCACACACAGGATGATTTCGGTGCGACCATCGTCGCCAGTGAACTCGCGGGTGTACGCCAGGATGCGGCGGTTGCTCGGCGAGAGCATTTTCAGGCTGCCGCGACCAAAGGCCTTGGACTGTTTACGCACTGCCAGCATGCGCCGGGTCCAGTTCAGCAGCGAATGCGGGTCCTGGGCCTGGGTTTCGACGTTAACCGACAGGTAGCCATATTGCGGGTCCATGATCGGCGGCAACACCAGGCTGGCCGGGTCGGCGCGCGAGAAGCCGCCGTTACGGTCGATAGACCATTGCATCGGCGTGCGCACGCCGTCGCGGTCGCCCAGGTAGATGTTGTCGCCCATGCCAATTTCATCGCCGTAGTACAAGGTCGGCGTGCCGGGCATCGACAGCAACAGGCTGTTGAGCAGCTCAACGCGGCGACGGTCACGCTCCATCAGCGGCGCCAACCGCCGACGAATGCCCAGGTTGATGCGCGCGCGGCGGTCGGCGGCGTAGTAGTTCCACAGGTAGTCACGCTCTTTGTCGGTGACCATCTCCAGGGTCAGCTCATCGTGGTTGCGCAGGAAGATTGCCCACTGGCAGTTGGCGGGAATCTCCGGCGTCTGGCGCAAAATATCGGTAATGGGGAAGCGATCTTCCTGGGCCAGGGCCATGTACATGCGCGGCATCAGCGGGAAGTGAAAAGCCATGTGGCATTCATCGCCGTCGTCGCCTTTTTTGTCACCGAAATACAGTTGAGTGTCTTCCGGCCACTGGTTGGCTTCGGCCAGCAGCATGCGGTCGGGGTAATGCGCGTCGATCTCGGCGCGGATCTGCTTGAGCACGCCGTGGGTTTCCGGCAAGTTCTCGTTGTTGGTGCCATCGCGTTCGATCAGGTAGGGAATCGCGTCCAGACGCAGGCCGTCAATGCCCATGTCCAGCCAGTAGCGCATCACCGACAGCACGGCTTTCATGACTTGCGGGTTATCGAAGTTCAGATCCGGCTGGTGCGAGTAGAAACGGTGCCAGAAGTACTGACCGGCGACCGGGTCCCAGGTCCAGTTGGACTTTTCGGTGTCGAGAAAAATGATGCGCGTGCCATCGTACTTCTGGTCGTCATCGGACCACACGTAAAAGTCCCGCGCCGCCGAACCTGGCTTGGCCTTGCGCGCCCGCTGGAACCAGGGGTGCTGGTCGGAGGTGTGGTTGATCACCAGTTCAGTGATCACCCGCAGGCCACGTTTGTGCGCCTCACTGATAAAGCGTTTGGCGTCGGCCATAGTCCCGTAGTCGCTGTGCACACCACGGTACTCGGCGATGTCATAGCCATCGTCACGACGTGGCGACGGGTAGAACGGCAGCAGCCAAATGGTGTTGACGCCCAGATCGGCGATGTAGTCGAGCTTGGCGATCAGGCCGGGAAAGTCGCCGATACCGTCGTTATTGGAATCGAAATAGGATTTGACATGAACCTGGTAGATCACCGCGTCCTTGTACCAGAGCGGGTCTTTGATGAACGTGGCTGGGGTGGGTTTCTTCGCCATTGGAAACTCCTGGAACACTGAAAAATCTAGGGTCTGGACGCCGTCAGTGTGGGAGCGGGCTTGCTGTGGCGAGGGAGCTTGCTCCCGTACGACAGCGCAGCTGGAGCCCGCTCTTGGGGGCGCTTCGCACCCCAGCGCAAGCAAGCTTGCTCGCCACAGCAAGCCCGCTCCCACAGGTTGATCTTCATCCGATCAGGAGACGGTGATACGCCATATGCCGAATGGCATCTGCGGCTCGATGCGCATCCACTGGTTCTTGCCGTACCAGGTCCAGCGATGGCCATTCATCAGGTCTTCACCTTGGGTCTGGGCGTCGTCCGGCAGGCCGAGCTCCCACAGGGGCAATTCGAAATGGGCCTCTTGGGCGTTGAACGGGTCGAGGTTGACCGCCACCAGGATAAAATTGCTGCCATCGTCACTGCGCTTGCCGAAGTACAGGATGTTGTCGTTCCAGGCGTTATAGAGCTTCAAGCCCAGATGCGTCTGCAGCGCCGGGTTCTGCCGACGAATGCGGTTGAGCTGGGCGATCTCGGCAATGATGTTGCCGGGCGCGGTGAAGTCCCTGGGGCGGATCTCGTATTTCTCCGAATCCAGGTATTCCTCTTTGCCCGGCACCGGCGCCGCTTCGCACAGTTCAAACCCCGAATACATGCCCCACAAGCCCGAGCCCATGGTGGCCAGCGCGGCGCGAATCAGAAAGCCCGGGCGCCCGGATTCGTGCAGAAACCCTGGGTTGATGTCCGGGGTATTCACAAAGAAATTCGGCCGGAAGCACTCGCGCCATGGCGATTCGTTCAGCTGCGTGAAGTACTCGCTCAACTCGGCCTTGGTGTTACGCCAGGTGAAGTAGGTGTAGCTCTGGGAATAACCGACCTTGCCCAGGCGCGCCATCATCGCCGGCGTGGTGAAGGCCTCGGCAAGGAAGATCACCTCCGGGTGCCTGGAGCGCACGTCACTGATCAGCCATTGCCAGAATGGCAGTGGCTTGGTGTGCGGGTTATCCACGCGAAAGGTCTTCACGCCCTCTTGCACCCACCCCACAACAATGTCGCGCAGTTCGGTCCACAGGCTTGGGATCGAGTCGGCGGCGTAGAAGTCGACGTTAACGATGTCCTGGTATTTTTTCGGCGGGTTTTCGGCGTATTTGATCGTGCCGTCCGGGCGCCAGTTGAACCAGCCTGGATGCTGCTTGAGCCACGGGTGGTCCTGGGAGCACTGGATGGCAAAGTCGAGGGCGATTTCCAGGCCATGCTCGGCGGCGGCCTTGACCAGCCGGCGAAAGTCGTCGCGGCTGCCCAACTGCGGGTGGATGGCTTCATGGCCGCCCTCCTCGCTACCGATCGCATAAGGGCTGCCGGGATCATCGGCGCCTGCCGTCAGTGAGTTATTCTTGCCCTTGCGATGGCTGCGCCCGATCGGGTGGATCGGCGGAAAATACAGCACGTCAAAACCCATGTCATGGATCATCGACAGCCGCGCATGTACGTCATTAAAAGTGCCATGGCGTGCCGGATCGTCGGTGATCGAGCGCGGAAACAGCTCATACCAACTGGCAAATTGCGCGGCCTCACGCTCAACGTCGAGCGGGTAGACGGTGCTGATGCTCAAGTAGGCGCGGTGGTCGGCCTGGGTCATCAAATGCGCACTGTCTTCGTGCAGGAACTGCGCGACCTGCTCGGTTTCCAGCAGGCCCGACAGTTCGTGGTGCAGCAGCATCAAGCGGTCGCGCAACTCATTGTCGCTGCGCTCGGCGGCCTGCAACACCAGGCTGCGGCCTTCCTGCAGTTCGAGGCTGACCGGTACACCGGCCTCATGCTTTTTGCGCAACTCGTAGCAAAAGCTCGCAAAAGTGTCGATCCAGGCTTCGATGCAGTATTCGTGCGGGCCTTGCTGGTCAACGGTAAACGCGCCTTCCCAGCCATTGTTGCCGACATCGTTCATCACCACGCTGTGCCAGCTTTCGTCCTGCAGCGGGCGCCAGCGGATCAGCACCGCAAGCTTGTCATGGCCGTCGGCAAACACCTTGCTGGTGACGTTGACGCGCTGGCCCACCACGGCCTTCACTGCAAATTCACCACCGTCAATGACGGGCGTGGTGCTTTCAATCGCGATCCTTGGCAACAGCAAGGCCTGGGACAGCGGCAATATGGAGTCTTCTGGAGTCAGTGTTTCAGCAGTCATCGAGCATCTTCCCCTTACGCCCTGTGGACGCTCTTTGCTTGATCCGAATTCTGAGACGGCGACGCTCTCCCTGAGCAGGGCCGTAATAGGTCCGAGCCTGTGCTGCGATGAAAAGTTCAGGTGGATGTACCGCCATTGGGCGGGAATCAAACCTGCCCGGCGGTTGTCCACCGATAGAGCAAAGCACAAAGGAGGCCATACCGATGAATATCCCGATCCCGGCTGAAACCCCGGACCCGAATATCGACAGTCCAACCCTGCCGCCGAGTGAACCGGAACCGATCCCGGAGAAGGAACCACCGGAAAACGTGCCGCCACCGGTAGAGGAACCGCCCACGACCATGCCGCCGGTGATTGTTCAATCCGGTTGATCAACGCCCTCACTCATACGCGTACTCGGCATCAAGTGCCTGCCTAAAAGAGCAATACCCTGCGCGCACAGGTGAAATGGCCTACATCTCGCCTGTGCGCCTATTGCTAAAGTCCTACTCGCGATTACTGGAGCACCTTTAATTTTTCCCCTTCTTAAACGCGAGCAGGTTAATACCATGTCGGACATTAATGTGAAGCAGGGCCACCACCCACACGTAGATCCAGAGGTTTCTATCAGCCGGCGTTATCTCAAGGAGTTCAAAGCCAGCCTCACAGAGGACGATATCGCCCAGGTTTTGCGCGCCCCCAACGAGCTGAAGTCGCGAAAAGTGCTCAATGACATGCGCGTGCATTTCAGCCAGGAAAGTGTCGACGCCATGTTGAAAGAACCTGATGCCGATGAAGTTGCTCACCTGCTGACGGACATCGGCGAGTTTCTGCAAAAAAACAGCGACGAGGACTGCGTAAAATTGTCCACCCAACTGTATTTCAGCGACTATCAGGCGGCTTATGACAAACAGAAAATCGCCTTGATCTTAAAGTTGATATCGGGCAAGGACGATTATGGTTTCCGCCATGTCTATGAGTTTTTCAGAGGCACGGCAGGCGCATTCGAGCAACTGAATGGGTGCGTGAAGGACACAGCCCAGACGGTAATGGATATGAACACCATCACCGAAACGCTCAAACCAACACACATTAGATCAAGGATGCAGGCTCATTGATCTCGGACTCAATGTTCCTTCTCGAAGAGCTTGACGACTTTGGGCATCAAGCTCAGTACAACCAGCGCCAGCAGAGTACTCAAGACCGCCGTTGATTCACGCCCGACACCTGCCGCCACGCCGATCGCAGCGGTCATCCACAACCCGGCCGCAGTGGTAAGACCTTTAACGTGCTGGCCCTCTTCATCCTCTTTGCCCTTGAGGATAGTGCCGGCGCCCAGGAAGCCGATGCCGGCGATGACCCCCTGCAATACCCTGCTCATCGCATCCGACTGGCTGCCTGACATCTGCGGCACCAGCACAAACAGTGCAGCGCCCAAGGCCACGAGCATGTGGGTGCGAACCCCCGCCGCCTTGCCCTTGTGCTCACGCTCGAACCCCAGGATACCGCCCAGGATCGCGGCGATAAGCAGGCGAACGGTTATCTGCGTGAGCTGCTTTGCATCGGCGATGTCAGCGAATTCAGCGTGCAGGGTTTGAAGCACTTCTTGCCACCAGGCGTCCATGGTCGTTATCCGTTTTAGTGTGGTTAGACGATGGACAGCGCCGACCGCCAGTCAGTTGCCTGGAACACCTGGCACTGCACGACGCCCTAACCCATGACTGCCCATAAAAGGAGAGCACCATGCCTGTACGTATCGACAATCAAACGTGCTATTTCAAGGCCACTGACGAGGGCCAGGAACACGCCCTGCCTGCCGCTGATGTGACGGTGAGTACCGACAGCGCCAAATCCATGTCTTTTGTAGGGTCCAAAGGCGGTCGGGTCTACATCACTGAAGCCGAAGCGGACGCATTGACCGTCGCCGGTGCCAGGGACGGTCGCAAACACTTGAAGGCGACCGACGGTGATTCGGTGATTTGATTGATCTGTGTCAGCCCACGCACAATGCAGCTGCGCCCCAGGCGCCACGGGGTGCAGCACATTGTCGCAGTGACGTATAAAAAACCTATCTGATCCGCTTTTTATCGACCTACCTGAGTCTGTTATGCAAACAGCTTGAAGCTCATAGTTCATTGGCCTGATGGAGGCTGATGAGCGAACGACCATGAGCGAAAGAATCCCAACCGTGGACACCTTTGAGCCCATACACCCAAAGAAGGTGAAGGCCAAATCCAGTGACAACCTGATCCATACCCGCAGCTTTACCGGCCTGTTCCGCACCTTGCGTGTGAGCGGCGCCGCTGTGCTGTTCCTGGCGTTTTTTGGCACTGTGTGGCTGAACTGGTCCGGGCGCCAAGCCGTGTTGTGGGACTTGGCCGAAAGCAAATTCCACATCTTCGGCGCCACCTTCTGGCCCCAGGATTTCATCCTGCTGTCGGCGCTGTTGATCATCTGCGCGTTCGGCCTGTTTGCAATCACCGTATTTGCCGGCCGCGTATGGTGCGGCTACACCTGCCCGCAAAGCTCGTTCACCTGGCTGTTTATGTGGTGTGAAAAGGTCACTGAAGGTGAGCGCAACCAGCGCATCAAACTGCAAGCGGCGCCATGGAGCCTGAACAAATTGGCGCGGCGTTCGGCCAAACACACGCTGTGGCTGGCTATCAGCGTGCTGACCGGGCTGACCTTTGTCGGCTACTTCACGCCAATCCGCCCGCTGGCCACCGAGTTGCTGACCTGGCAAATGGGCGGCGCGAGCCTGTTCTGGGTGCTGTTTTTTACCGCAGCCACCTACCTCAACGCCGGCTGGCTGCGCGAAGCGGTGTGCATGCACATGTGCCCGTATGCGCGCTTTCAGAGCGTGATGTTCGACAAAGACACCCTGACCATTTCCTACGACGCGGCGCGTGGCGAAAGCCGTGGCCCACGTAAACGCGAAGTGAAACCGGCGCAGGTTGGGCTGGGGGACTGCATCGACTGCCAACTGTGCGTGCAGGTATGCCCCACCGGCATCGACATTCGTGACGGCCTGCAAATGGAATGCATCGGCTGTGCGGCGTGCATCGATGCCTGCGATTCGATCATGGACAAGATGGGTTATGCCCGTGGTCTCGTCAGCTATACCAGCGAACATCAACTGCAAGGCGGCAAAACCCACCTGCTCAGGCCACGCTTGATCGGCTACAGTGCCGTGCTGCTGGTGATGATCGCCGCCTTGGTGGTGGCCTTGATCGAACGGCCAATGGTGTCGCTGGACGTGACCAAGGACCGAGGCATGTTTCGTGAAAACAGCCAGGGGCTGATCGAAAATATCTACAGCTTGAAGGTCATCAACAAGACCCAGCAGCGCCAGGACTACCGCCTGGAACTGGTAGACGCCGAGGGCTTCCAGTTGCAAGGCAAGACCCGGCTCAGCCTGGCGCCGGGAGAAATCAGCGACGTGCCGGTGTCGGTGGCGTTGTTGGCCGATAAACCGGCGAGCAGCTCGCAGACCTTGCGCTTCAAGGTTGTGGATGTGGATGAACCGTGGATTTACAGTGCAGCGGACAGTCGCTTTGTGGCGCCGATGAATCGTTGAGTTCTCGTTTAATACATGGAGATCCAAATGTGGGAGCGGGCTTGCTCGCGAAGGCGCCGGGTCAGTTTATATAACTGTGACTGATACACCGCTTTCGCGAGCAAGCCCGCTCCTACATTGAGTCCGCGTTCAATTTTATAAAGTTAATCAGGCCCCCATGAAACGCTACGAAAAATTCGCCGATGACATCGCAGAACTGATCCGCTCCGGCGTCCTCGGCCCTGGGCAACGGGTTCCGTCGGTGCGCTATGCCAGCCAGACCTACGGCGTCAGCCCGTCCACGGTGTTCCAGGCTTACTACCTGCTGGAACGCCGTGGCCTGATCCGTGCGCGGCCGCGCTCCGGCTACTTCGTCAACACTCACGCGCCCAGCCCGTTTTCCGAGCCGGTGGTGAGTGAACACGTGCATGAGTCCACCGAAGTCGATGTGAGTGAGCTGGTGTTCTCAGTGCTCGACTCCATCAAGGACCCCAACACCGTGCCGTTCGGCTCGGCGTTCCCCAGTCCCATGTTGTTCCCGTTGCCACGCCTGGCGCGCTCGTTGGCGAGTGCCAGCCGCGAGATGGACCCGCGCCTTGTGGTCACCGACATGTCGCCGGGCAACCCGCAACTGCGCCGCCAGATCGCCCTGCGCTACATGGTCGGCGGGCTGATGCTGCCGATGGAAGAGCTGCTGATCACCAACGGTGCCCTCGAAGCGCTGAACCTGTGCCTGCAAGCGGTAACCGAACCGGGCGACCTGGTCGCCATCGAAGCCCCGGCCTTCTATGCCTGCCTGCAAGTGCTTGAGCGCCTGAAGCTTAAAGCAGTGGAAATCCCCGTACACCCGCGCGACGGCATCGACCTCAATGCTCTGGCACAAACCCTGGAGCGCTACCCGATCAAGGCCTGCTGGACCATGACCAGCTTCCAGAACCCTATGGGCGCCACCCTGCCAGAGGCGAAAAAACAGGCACTGGTAGAACTGTTGCGCAGCCATCAGGTGCCGTTGATCGAGGACGATGTGTACGCCGAGTTGTATTACGGACAGCACGCGCCAAAACCGGCCAAGGCTTTCGACACCGAAGGGCTGGTGATGCACTGCGGCTCCTTCGCCAAGAGCCTGGCGCCCGGTTATCGCGTCGGCTGGGTTGCGGCCGGGCGCTATGCGCAGAAGGTTGAACGCCTGAAGCTGATGACGTCGCTGTGCCCCTCGATGCCGGCCCAGGCGGCGATTGCCGACTACCTGCAACACGGCGGCTATGACCGGCACCTGCGCAAATTGCGCTACGCCCTGGAAGAACAGCAGAGCGCCATGCTGGCCGCCATCGCCCGGTATTTCCCGGCACAGACGCGGGTCAGCCAGCCGGCCGGCGGCTATTTCCTGTGGCTGGAACTGCCGGAGCAAACCGATTCGTTGAAGCTGTTCCAGATGGCCCTGGCACAGGGCATCAGCATCGCGCCGGGGCCGATTTTCTCGGCAACCCAGCGCTTCAGAAATTGCATTCGCTTGAACTACGGCAGCCCGTGGACCGAGGCATCGGAAAAGGCCATGGAAACGTTGGGCCGCATTGTGCGGTCATTTTGAGCAGGAACTGAATCGAAGCTTGAACCACATAAAGAGGCACACTTTTCTTACCTCGAAAATGCCTTTTTCTACGTTCAACGTTTAGGATTCCCATGACCCATACTATCTCGCCAGGCCTTAAGCCGCTGCCTGTTCCTCCCAACTACATGCGCGTAGCCGAACAAAATCAGCTTCGCGAAATGTCCGCGCCCATGGGCAGACCAGCCGGTGATCATCGCTCAGCGGAGCGGATTATTGAACAAAGTTCCGTCACGCGGCGTTTTTTGGAAAGTCGTGATCATTATGAGATCGGAGATGACCTCAAAAAGCAGGTCGGTGACTGGACGGACGCCAATCCTGACCTAGAAGCCAGAGCCAATGCGGCCTACGATCTGGACAAAGTACTGCGATTTATCGATAACGTGGATTATCGAACCCTTAACGGCAGTGAAAGCCGTAACGGTCATGTCGACGGATTTTGCCTAAGCGGCTACGGCAGCACAATTAACTCCGAAGCCAGTCTGCTCAGACAATTTTCCCGGTACGGATATGAAACGCTGCGTTATCTGCCCACCTGATCAGCCGAAACGTTAACGCCCACCGCCCAAATCCAAAAAGGTGCCGGTGGTGTACGAAGCCTTGTCCGACAGCAGCCAGATAATCGCTTCGGCCACTTCATCCGGGCGCCCGCCACGGGCCATGGGAATGCCGGACTCCAGCTTGCTGACCCGATCCGGGTCACCGCTCAAGGCGTGGAAATCGGTAAAGATATAACCCGGGCGTACCGCATTGACGCGAATGCCCTCACCCGCCACCTCTTTGGACAGGCCGATGGTGAAGGTGTCGAGTGCGCCCTTGGACGCGGCATAGTCGACATATTCGCCCGGCGAACCCAGGCGCGCGGCGACCGACGAGACGTTGACAATGCTGCCGCCCTGCCCGCCATGCTTGGGCGACATGCGCAGCACCGCCTGCTTGGCGCACAGGATCGGCCCCAGCACATTGGTTTTCATGATTTTGAGGATGCGAAACTCGGACATCTCATCGACCCGCGACTTTTGCCCCACGGTGCCGGCGTTGTTGACCAGAGCCGTCACGCGCCCAAGCTCGGCGTCAACGCGGTTGAACAAAGCGATCACTTCATCTTCGATGCTGACGTCGGCGCGCACCGCAATGGCTTGTGCGCCCAAGGCGCGCACTTGGTCCAGCACGCGCTGGGCGGCCGCCTCATCGGACTGGAAGTTGATGCAAATTGAATAGCCCTGGCGTGCAGCCAGCAAGGCCGTCTCGGCGCCGATACCACGGCTGCCCCCGGTGATGATGACGACTTTGTCCATGCGTGCGGTCTCCTGAATAAACCAACGGTTTAAGGTTGGATCCAAGAATACCCGTCATCCACGGCTTTTGTCAGGCGCTATGGCGTCTTCGGCGCGTTGGATATCGGCCATAAAACCCTCGGCCGGCAATGGGTGACCCAGCAAGTAGCCTTGCAGGGAGTTGCACCCCAGCCGGGTGAGGAAACTCTGCTGCACATCGGTCTCCACGCCTTCGGCAACAATGCGCAGCCCAAGTGCCTGGCCAAGGGCGACAATGGCCGAGACGATGGCTGCGTCGTCGCTGTCGTGCTCCAGGTCGCGCACAAAACCTCGGTCGATCTTCAGCTCGTTGGCGGGCAGGCGCTTGAGGTACATCAGGCTCGAATAACCGGTGCCAAAGTCGTCGATAGACAGGTCCACGCCCATGTCCGACAGCTGCTGCAACACGGTCATGCTCGCATCGGCATCGCTCATGGCGGTGGTTTCGGTGATTTCCAGGGTCAGGCTGTTGGCCGGCAACTGGTGACGTTCCAGCGCCGCCGCGACACTCTTGACCAGCCCGGCATGGCAGAACTGCAACGCCGAAAGGTTGACCGCAATGCGCCAGTCTTCATAACCCTGCGCATACCACACGGCCATCTGGCGGCAAGCCTCATTGAGCACCCATTCGCCGATGGGAATGATCAACCCGGTTTTTTCCGCCAGCTCGATAAACATCGCAGGCAATAACAGCCCCTGCTGTGGATGCTCCCAGCGCAACAACGCTTCGGCGCCCACCGCAATACCGCTGAGTGCGTCGAACTTGGGCTGGTAGTACAGGCGGAACTGTTGGTGCTCAACGGCGTTGCGCAAGTCCTGCAACAACTGCAGCTGTTTGCGCGCATTGGTGTTCATCGACACATCAAAGAAGCTGTAGCCGTTCTTGCCCATGCCCTTGGCGTGGTACATCGCAGCGTCGGCGTTCATCAACAGTTCCTGGGGGTTGCCGCCGTTGCCGGGGAACAGGGCAATACCAATGCTCGCGGAGATCTTCAGTTCGTGCTCGGCCACCTTGAACGCACGGTTGATCAGGCCGACCTGGCGCTCGGCCAAGCCCAGGGCGTCGTCCGGCTGAGTCAGTTGCACCAGCAACACAAACTCATCACCGCCGATGCGCGCCAAGGTGTCCTGGCTGCGCAGGTCTTCGCGCAAACGCAAACCCACTTCGCGCAGCAATTGGTCACCCAGGTGATGGCCAAAAGCATCATTGACCGGTTTAAAACCGTCCAGGTCGATAAACATCAATGCAAAACAACCACCCTGCTCTTTCACTGCCTGTATGGCCTGTTGAATGCGGTCGGCGAGCAAGGTGCGATTAGGCAAACCGGTGAGCATGTCATGCAGGGCCAGATGGGTGAGTTCCTGGTTGGCCAGGGTCAGTGAGTCGGCGAGCACGGCGGTACGGGCTTCAAGGCGGGCGTCGAGCAATGAGGTCAATAACGCGATGATCAAGACCGCCAGCGAAGTAACCAGCACCAGGTTATCCAGGCCTTTGCCACTCAGGCCCGTCAGCGCGGCGCCACAGAAACTGTTGTCATCAAAGCGTGCGGCAGCCATGCCGGTGTAGTGCATACCGACGATTGCAATGCCCATCACCACTGCAGCGCCACCCCGCGCCAGGCGTACGTAAGGCGTGTTGCGCCGCAGGTTGAAAGCGATCCACAAAGCCGCACCGGACGCCACCACGGCGATCAACAACGAAGCGCCAAACAGCGCGGGGTCGTAGTCGATACCCGGGGTCATGCGCATCGCGGCCATGCCGGTGTAGTGCATGCTGGCAATACCGGCACCCATCACCAGCGCGCCAAACGCCAGTTGCCAGGCCGGCAGACGTGGCTGGCTGACCAGCCACAGTGCAAAGCCACTGGATAATACGGCGATCAATAACGACAGCGCCGTAATACCCAGGTCAAACCCGAGCGCAAATGGCAGGCGCAACGCCAACATGCCGATAAAGTGCATGGACCAGACGCCCACGCCCATGGCCATTGCCCCACCGGCCATCCACAGGTACACCGCACGGCCCTTGGCGGTGGCAATACGGCCGGCCAGGTCCAGCGCGGTGTAGGACGCCAGGATCGCGACGCACAGGGAGATCACGACCAGAGAGGGGGAATAGCTACCGATCAGCATGGGACTTCTCAAGACTGACGGGCCTGAAACGCCCGTGCCAAGTGGCAAAGCGGGCGATTGTAGCGAGAATAATTATTGCCGGTTTGATTAATTATCAACGGGCTATTAGTGTCATTTTGACGCCAATCTACTGACCTTGAGATGCCACTTGCTTCAGCCCGCTGAGGCGAGTCATCTGCTTGAAAATCAGGCCGTGGGCGATTGAACAGGCGCGGGCGGATTTTGATCAACGATGTGCCGAGGAGTAACAAGTGCGGGCTGTTCTGGCGAGGGAGCTTGCTCCCGCTCGGGTGCGCAGCGCCCGCAAGTTTTATGGGGCTGCTGCGCAGCCCAGCGGGAGCAAGCTCCCTCGCCACAGTGACAGTGCCCAGCCTTGATTGGGAAGGTGCTTGAGTTGTTTTTAAAAGCTACCCAGTCACTGCTTCTCAGCCAAAGACGTCTGCCCGTCCCAGCCGCCACCCAACGCCGCAATCAACTGCACACTTGCCACCAACCGCGTCTGCAACAAGGTCAAGACCGTGCGCTCATTGCTCAACGCAGTGGCCTGCACCGTCACCACATCCAGGTAGGCGATCAGCCCGGCCTTGTACTGATTCTGCGTCAAGCGCAGGGATTCGCGCGCGGCCTCCAGGGCTTCATTGCTGACTACCGCCTCATCCTCCAGCACCTTCAACTGCACCATATAGTTTTCCACTTCACGGAAACCATCCAGTACGGTCTGACGGTACTTGGCCACCGTCTCGTCATAGGACGCCACGCTACGATCAACCTCAGCCGAACGCTGCCCACCGTCAAACAAGGTCATCGCAAGCTTGGGCCCCACCGACCAGAACCGGTTGGGCAAACTGATCCAATCCGCATAGGTGCTGCTGGAATACCCGCCCGCCAGGCTCAAGGTCAGGTCCGGGTAATAAGCCGCCTTGGCCACACCGATATTCGCGTTGGCCGCAATCACTGAGCGCTCTGCCGACGCAATGTCCGGGCGCCGCTCAAGCAATTGCGACGGCACACTCACCGGAATCTGCGGCAAGGCAGGTATGTCTTTGCTCACCGCCAGATTGAAGTTGGCCGGCGCTTCGCCGATCAACACCGCAATGGCGTTTTCCAACTGCGCACGCTGCCAGATCAAGTCGATCAAGCTGGCCTGTGTGGTCTTCAGTTGGGTCTGCGCCTGAGCAATCGCGGCTTTATCGGAAACCCCCGCCCGGTACTGGTTTTCAGTCATCTTCAGCGAGCGCTGATAAGTCTCCAGCGTGGCCTGCAGCAGACGCGTCTGTTCGTCCATCACGCGCAATTGCAGATAGTCCTGTACCAACTCCGATTGCTGGCTCAAACGCATCGCCGCCAAATCCGCCGAGCTGGCCTCAGCCGTCGCTTCATTGGCCTCAAGGCCACGGCGCAACTTGCCCCACACATCGGCCTCCCAACTCACGCCCAACTGGGTGTTGAGCGTGTCACGGATACCACTGCTGGAACTGCTGAGGCTGGCGTTACTGCTGCCGGTGCCCTGGCTGGCTCGGGTTTTACCGGCACTGAGGTCCACTGTTGGGAAAAACGCCCCGCGCGCGCTGCGCACCTGGGCCTGGGCCTGGCGAAAGCGCGCTTCGGCCTGGGCCACGGTCTGGTTGGAGTTATTAAGCCGCGTGACCAGCTCATTAAGCTGGCGATCGCCGTACAACTCCCACCAGGCACCCCGGGCCAGGGAATCGCTGGGGTTGGCCTGGCGCCAGCCCTGGGCTTGCTTGAACTGCGCGGGTTCGACCACCTCCGGGCGTTTGTAATCCGGGCCGATGGCGCAGGCGTTGAGCAATGCACCGCACAGCAGCATCGTTACCACCTTCGCACCCTTGCCGATACGTGTGGTGTGGCGAGGCCGCTGGTTTGGGGCCGCTGCGCAGCCCAGCGGGAGCAAGCTCCCTCGCCACAGTGTCGCGGCATTCGTTGAATCGGTCATAGCGCAGTATCCAAGGCAGCATCGGTACGCACGCCGCGCCAGGCGTTGAAGCGGTGGCGTGCGCGGTCAAGATAAAGGTAAACCACCGGGGTGGTGTAAAGGGTCAGGATCTGGCTGAACACCAGCCCGCCGATGATGGTCAAGCCCAGGGGCTGGCGCATTTCGGCGCCATCGCCGGAACCGAGCAGCAACGGCAAGGCGCCGAGGATCGCGGCGAGCGTGGTCATCAGGATCGGCCGCAGGCGCAACAGGCAGGCGCTGCGGATCGACTCCAACGGGCTCATGCCATCGTGGCGCTCCAGCTGCAGCGCCAGGTCGATCATCAGGATCGCATTCTTCTTCACCACACCGATCAGCAGGAACAGACCCAGCAGGGATATCAGGCTGAACTCGCCGCCCAGCAGGTAGATCGACAGCAGCGCACCGACACCCGCCGAGGGCAAGGTCGAGAGGATGGTCAGCGGGTGAATGTAACTTTCATACAGAATGCCCAGCACCAGGTACACCGCCACCAGCGCGCCGAGGATCATGAAGGGCTGGCCCTTCTGGGTCGCCGCAAACGCATCCGCGGTGCCGGCCATCTTGGCGATCACGTCTTCGGGCAAACCGACCTTGGCAATCGCCCGCTCGATAGCGGCCGTGCCCTGCTCCACCGTCACCCCAGGCGACATGTCGAAGGCAATGTTTTCCGAGGCGAACTGGCCTTCATGGCTGACACGGTCGTCGGCCAGGCTGTTTTCGTAATGGGCAATGGTTGACAACGGCACCCGCGCGCCCGTGGAGGTGATCACCTGCATCTGGTTCAGGGTGATCGGGTCCTGGGCGTATTTCGGGTTGACCTCCATTACCACCTGGTACTGGTTGAGGCTGTCATAGATGGTGGAAATCTGCCGTTGACTGTAGGCATTGTTCAATACCGAGGTGACCATGCTCATGTCGATGCCCAGGCGCTTGGCCTGGTCGCGGTCGACCACCAGCGTCACCTGCGCCGCACCGCGACCTTCGCGGGCGTCGATGGCGGTCAGCTCCGGCAGCTCGCGCAAGGCGGCGACCACTTTCGGGTACCACAAACGCAGCGCAGCCAGGTCGCCGCTTTGCAGGATGTAGGAGTATTGGGCGCTGGTCTGGTCCCGGCTGCCGCCAAATTGCAGGTCCTGGTCGGCCATCAGAAACAGTCGCCCGCCCGGCACCAGCGGCACTTCCTTGCGCAGGCGTTCGATCACCGCCTGGGCCGAGAGCTTGCGCTCGGCAATAGGCTTGAGGCGCACCAGCATCACCGCGTTGTTGGTGCCGTTGTTGCCGCCGATAAAGCCGGCCACGCTGAGCACTGCAGGATCCTTGAGTACCGCCTGACGGAAGGTTTCCATCTTCGGCTGCATCACATTGAACGACAGCCCGTCATCGCCGCGCACAAAGCCGATCAGTTGGCCGGTGTCCTGCTGCGGCATAAAGGTTTTCGGCACCACCACGTACAGCGCGATGTTCACGCCCACGGTAATCAACAAGCTCAGCAGGGTCAGGCGCCGGTGGCGCAGCACCCAATCCAGGCTCGTGGCATAGACCGCAACCATGCGGTCGTTGACCTTCTGGCTCCAGCGCTGCAAACCGGTCATATGCCCTTTGACATGCGGCTTGAGCCAGCGCGCGCAGAGCATCGGGGTCAACGTCAGCGAAACAATCAGCGACACAATGATCGCCGCCGACAAGGTGATGGAAAACTCACGGAACAGGTTGGTGACAATACCGCCCATAAACAGGATGGACAAAAACACCGCCACCAGCGACACGTTCATCGACAGCAAGGTAAAGCCGACTTCCTCGGCGCCCAGGTAAGCCGCCTTCATCGGCGGCACGCCGTCGTCGATATGCCGGGAAATGTTTTCCAGCACCACGATGGCGTCGTCCACCACCAGACCGGTGGCCAGAATTAACGCCATCAGCGAAAAGTTGTTCAACGAAAACCCAAACAGGTACATCACCGCAAAAGTGCCGACCAGTGACACCGGCACCGCCAGGGTCGGGATCAACGAGGCGCGGAAGTTCCCCAGGAACAGGTACACCACCAGCACCACCAGGGCCACGGCAATCAGCAGGGTCATCTCGGCTTCATGCAGGGTCGCGGTGATCACCGGCGAACGGTCCATGGCCAGGTTGAGCTTGACGCTGGACGGCAGCACCGCCTGCAACGCCGGCAACTGGGCCTTGATTTGCCGCACGGTCTCGATGATGTTGGCGCCGGACTGGCGGTTGATCACCAGCAGCACCGCCGAATCATTGTTGAAGAAGCCGCTGTTGTAGCGGTCTTCCACGCCGTCGCTGATCTTCGCCACATCCCCCAGGCGCAAGGCGGCGCCGTTCTGGTAGCGGATCAGCAGTGGCTCATAATCCTTGGCCTTTTCCAGCTGGTCATTGGCCTGGATCTGCCAGTTACGCTCGCTGTCTTCCAGGGAGCCCTTGGGCCGGCGCTGGTTGGCATTGGCGATGGTGTTGCGCACATCGTCAAGGGCCACGCCGTACTGGTCCAACGCCTTGGGTTCCAGCTCGATACGCACCGCCGGCAAGGAACTGCCGCCGATCTGCACTTCGCCCACGCCCGGCACCTGGGACAGGCTTTGCGAGAGGATGGTCGAGGCCAGGTCGTACAGCTGGCCTTTTTGCAGCACGTCAGAGGTCAGCGAAAGCACCATGATCGGTGCCTGGGATGGGTTGATCTTCTTGTAGGTCGGCATGCTGCGCATACCACTGGGCAGCAGGTTGCGCGAGGCATTGATGGCCGCCTGCACTTCGCGCGCCGCACCGTTGATATCGCGGCCGGAGTCGAATGCCAGAATCACCCGCGTCGAGCCCTGGCTCGATGAACTGCTCATGGTGGTGATGCCGGAGATCGCGCCGAATGAGCGTTCCAGCGGTGTCGCCACGGTAGACGCCATGACCTCGGGGCTGGCGCCAGGCAAGCTGGCCGACACCACGATCACCGGAAAGTCGATCTGCGGCAGGGGCGAAACCGGCAGCAAGTTGAAGCTGACGCCACCGAGCAACATGATCGCCAGGCTCAGCAGCATGGTGGCTACCGGCCGGCGAATAAAAGGTCCGGACAGGTTCATGACTCAACCGGCTCCAGGCTCTGCGGCTCTTTGCGCCAGCGGCGGCCAAGGCGGTCGAAATACAGGTAGATCACCGGCGTGGTGAACAGCGTCAGCACCTGGCTTACCAGCAAGCCGCCGACCATCACCAGGCCCAGCGGCTGGCGCAGTTCGGCGCCCGAACCGCTGGCCAGCATCAATGGCACCGCACCAAACAAGGCCGCCAGGGTGGTCATTAAAATCGGCCGGAAACGCAGCAATGCTGCCTGATAAATCGCCGTCTGCGGGTCCAGGCCCTGGTTGCGCTCGGCGTCGAGGGCGAAGTCGATCATCATGATCGCGTTCTTTTTGACGATACCGATCAGCAGGATGATGCCGATGATCGCGATCATGCCCAGGTCATTACCACTGAGCAGCAATGCGAGCAAAGCGCCGACGGCGGCGGATGGCAACGTGGAAAGAATCGTGATCGGGTGAATGTAACTCTCGTACAGCACACCGAGCACGATGTACATGGTCACCACCGCCGCCAGGATCAGCAGCAAGGTGCTCGACAGCGAGGCTTCGAACGCCTGGGCCGCACCCTGGAACTGGGTCTGCACGCCTACTGGCATGCCGATGTCCTTCTGGGTCTGGTTGATCAGCTCCACGCCTTTGCCCAGTGCAACGCCCGGGGCCAGGTTGAATGACATCATCACCGCCGGGAACTGGCCGATATGCGCAATTGCCAGTTGCGCCTGACGCTGCTCCACATGCGCCAGGCTGGACAGCCGCACCTGGCCGCCATCGGTGGTTTTCACATGGATCTGGTTGAGCGCCGCCGGCCCCAGGGTTTCACCCGATTGGGCCTGCAATACCACGCGGTACTGGCTGGCCTGGGTGTAGATGGTGGAAATCTGCCGCTGGCCGAAGGCGTCATACAGCGCGTCGGTGATGGTCGACACACTCACGCCCAGGCGCGAGGCGGCGTCGCGGTCAATTACCAGGAACACTTGCAGGCCCTTGTCCTGCAGGTCGCTGGCCACATCGGTGAGTTCCGGCAACTGGCTGAGGGCGTGTACCAGCTTGTCGCTCCACAGCGCCAGCAGGTCGGCGTCCGGCGAGGACATGCTGAACTGGTACTGGGTGCGGCTCACGCGGTCTTCAATGGTCAGGTCCTGCACCGGCTGCATGAACAGGCGAATGCCCACCAGCTTGTCGATCTGCGGTTGCAGGCGCGTAATCACCTGGGCCGCACTCACGTCGCGCTGGCCGTGGGCCTTGAGGTTGATGAGCAATCGGCCGCTGTTGAGGGTGGCGTTATCGCCATCCACACCAATATAGGACGAAAGGCTTTCAACCGACGGGTCGGCCAGGATCACTTTGGCCAACTCCTGCTGGCGCTGGCTCATGGCGGCAAACGAAATCGACTGTGGTGCTTCCGAGATGCCCTGGATCACCCCGGTGTCCTGCACCGGGAAAAAGCCCTTGGGCACCACCAGGTACAGCACCACGGTAAGACCCAAGGTGGCGATGGCCACCAACAGGGTCAGTGGCTGGTGCTTGAGCACCCACTGCAATTTGCGCCCATAGGCTTCGATCAACCAATCGATCCAGGCGCCGCTGGCCTTGTAGAAACGGCCTTGTTCTTCTTCCTTGGGTTCGCGCTTGAGCAGGCGCGCGCACATCATCGGCGTCAGGGTCAGGGACACCACCAGGGAAATCAGGATCGCCACCGCCAGGGTGATGGCAAATTCGCGGAACAGCCGCCCGACCACATCGGCCATGAACAACAGCGGAATCAGTACCGCGATCAGCGACAGGGTCAGGGAAATCAGGGTGAACCCGATTTGCTTGGCGCCCTTGAGCGCAGCCGCCATGGGCGTCTCGCCTTCCTCGATATAGCGCGAGATGTTCTCCAGCATCACGATGGCATCGTCGACCACAAACCCGGTGGCGATGGTCAGTGCCATCAGTGTCAGGTTGTTGATGGAGAAGCCTGCCAGGTACATCACGCCAAAGGTACCCACCAGCGACAGCGGCACGGCGATCGACGGAATGATCGTGGCGCTGACCCGGCGCAGGAACAGGAACGTCACCATCACCACCAGGGCAATGGCGATCAGCAATTCATGCTGTACGTCCTTTACCGAGGCGCGGATGGTCTGGGTACGGTCGGTAAGCACCGTCACATCCAGGCCCGCCGGCAGGTTGTCGGTGATGCTCGGCAGCAACGCCTTGATGCGGTCCACTACCTCGATCACGTTGGCGCCGGGCTGGCGCTGGATATTGAGCAACACCGCCTGGTTTTCATTGGCCCAGGCGGCAAGGCGCTCGTTTTCGGCGCCGTCGACGATCTGCGCCACATCTTTAAGGCGCAAAGGCGCGCCATTGTTGTAGGCCAGGATCAACTGCGCGTATTGCTCGGGCGAGACCAACTGGTCGTTGGCATCGAGCATCGAAACGCGCGTGGGCCCGTCGAAGTTACCCTTGGGCTGGTTGACGTTGGAGGCGGCGATCAGGGTGCGCACGTCCGACAGGTTCAAGCCGTTGGCCGCCAGGGCCTCGGGGTTGACCTTGATGCGCACGGCCTGTCGCTGGCCACCGGCGATGCTGACCATGCCGACGCCGCTGATCTGTGCAATTTTTTGCGCCATGCGCGTGTCTACCAAGTCGTTGAGCTTGGGCAGCAGCATGGTCTTGGAGGTAATCGCCAGGGTCAGCACCGGGGTATCCGCCGGGTTGACCTTGTTGTACACCGGCGGCGCCGGCAAGTCCTTGGGCAGCAGGTTGGTCGCAGCGTTGATCGCGGCCTGCACCTGTTGCTCGGCAACATCCATATTGATGTCGAGGTTAAAGCGCAGGGTCAGCACCGAGGCGCCGCCCGAACTGGTCGAGGCCATCTGTGTGAGGCCGGGCATTTGCCCGAACTGACGCTCAAGCGGCGCAGTGACTGCGCTGGTCATCACGTCCGGGCTGGCGCCGGGGTACAGGGTCATCACCCGGATGGTCGGGTAGTCCACCTGGGGCAAGGCCGAGACGGGCAACAAACGGTAGGAAATGATGCCGGCCAGGACGATGGCCAGCATGCTCAGCGTGGTGGCAACCGGGCGAAGGATAAACAGTCGCGACAGGTTCATGAACCGACCTTTTGCGCCTTGCCGGCGTTAGCGCCGGTCTCCCCTTTTGCCGCAGGCTTGCCTTGCAGGTGTTCGGTCGGCGTGGTCGGCACTTCGCTGCTGTCGTTGACCACTTCGATGTCGCTGCCGTCCTTGAGGCGGTCGGTGCCTTCCAGGACCACGCGGTCACCGGCCACCAGGCCCTCTTTGATCACCGTGTTGTCGCCATCGGTATCACCGACCACCAACGGCTGCATCTTGACCTTTTTATCACCGTCGAGCTTGTAGACGAAGGTACCGCTGTTGCCGAACTGGATAGCCGCGGACGGCGCCAGCACCACGTTGTGCAAGGTGTCGGCCAGCAGGTGCACATTGACGAACTGGTTGGGGAACAGCGCCTGGTCCTTGTTATCGAAACGGCCTTTGAATTTGAGCGTGCCGGTGGTCACGTCGATCTGGTTGTCCAGGCTCTGCAACACGCCGACCGCCTGTTGCTTCACATCGCCACGGTCCCAGGCTTCCACGGGCAGCTTGTTGCCTGCGTGGTAACGGGTGAGCACGGTGTCGAGGGTGTTTTCCGGCAGGGTGAAAACCACGCTGATCGGCTGGGTCTGGGTGATCACCGCCAGGAAGGTAGTGTCGTTGGCCGCCACCAGATTGCCGACGTCGACCTGACGCAGGCCGACGCGGCCGCTGATTGGCGCGCGGATCTTGGTGAATTCGAGGTTGAGCTTGGCGTCGTCCACCGCGCCCTGGTTGGTCTTGACCGTGCCCTGGTATTGCATGACCAGAGCTTCGGCGGTGTCCAGGGTCTGTTTGGCGATGCTGTCCTGGGCATACAGGTCACGGTAACGCTGCACGTCAACCTGGGCGTTTTTCAGTTGGGCCTGGTTCTGCAGCAGCGTGCCCTGGGCCTGGAGCAAGGCGTTCTGGTAGCTGCGCGGGTCGATTTCCGCAAGCAAGTCGCCGGCCTTGACCATCTGCCCTTCTTCAAAGGCGATCTTGACCAGCTCACCGCCCACCCGGCTGCGTACATTAATGGTGTTAAGCGCGGTCACCGTGCCCAAGGCCTTGTAGTACACCGGGAACTCACCCAGCACGGCCGGTGCCACGCGCACCGGGATCGGGCCGGTGGAACCCCCGAAACCGGGCCGCGCCATCCCCGTCTTGCCGGTATGCCCGGCCGGTTTCTGCGCAGTGGCATCTTTATGGCCGGCGGGCCAGAATTTCCAGCACAGGCCGGCGATAACCAACAGCACGAGCAGGCCGAACAGCCAGCGGCGGGAGTTGCGGGGGGAGGATTGCATGGAGTGATCAACCATTGGGCGCGAGAGCTTCTTCTTTGGGAGGCTGAAAGATAAGCACTGGGGCGCATTAAGAAAAGCGCCTTTACCGGCTATTTACCTTGGATTACAACTTTTAACGGTTGACCTTAGTCGGTTGGCTATTTCGCTAAGCGTTTGAGCCGCAAATAAAAACGGCCTGGACTAGGCCAGGCCGCAATCTTGCATCAAGCGTGCTACTGCAAAATGACAGTAATGCGCCGAAACAGTTACTTCAAAACAGCCAGGGCTGCTTCGTAGTTTGGCTCTTGGCCGATTTCCGCAACCAGTTCGCTGTGCAGCACGTTGTTGTTTTCATCCAATACCACCACGGCACGGGCGGTCAGGCCTTGCAGTGGGCCATCGGCCAGGGACACACCGTAGTCGACGGCGAAGTCGGCATTGCGAAAGTCCGACAGGCTCAGCACGTTGTCCAGGCCTTCAGTGCCGCAGAAACGCTTCTGGGCAAATGGTAGGTCGGAGGAGATGCACAGCACCACGGTGTTGCTCAGATCGTTGGCCTGGGCGTTGAATTTACGCACCGATGTTGCGCAGGTCGGGGTATCGACGCTTGGGAAGATGTTCAGCACTTTGCGCTTGCCGGCGAACGTTTCCAGGCTTGCCGGGGACAGGTCTTCAGCGACAAGGTTGAATTCTGGAGCGGTGGAACCGGTTTTCGGCAATTCGCCTTCAACCTGGACAGGGTTACCACGAAGGGTGACTTGAGCCATGAACGGAATCCTTATGCTGGGTTTTGGTTAAACGAATTCGAGAGGCCGAAGTTAACCACAAAGTGCAGTGACTACCTACCACCGGACACAAATTGTCATGCCACGCAGGTGTGGTTTAATTGCGCGTTTTTACCCGCCCTTCAAGGATCTGCTTTAGATGAATCAGCCCGCCACCAAAGTCCTGGTCATTGGTTATGTCTGGCCGGAACCCCGCTCCTCGGCCGCCGGCGGGCATATGATGCAGATTCTGCAGAGCTTCCTGGACCAGGGTTGGGACATTACCTTCAGCAGCCCGGCGACTATTGGTGAACACAAGGCAGACTTGCCTGCCCTGGGCATCGCCGAGTGCGCCATCGAACTCAATAACAGCAGTTTCGATGATTTTATCCGCGCGTTAGCCCCGAATATTGTGGTTTTCGACCGTTTCATGATGGAGGAGCAGTTCGGCTGGCGCGTGGAGCAATGCTGCCCCGATGCCTTGCGCGTGCTGGAAACCTCCGACCTGCAAAGCCTGCGCGATGCGCGTCAGCAGCGTTTCAAGGCCCAGCTCAAGGCTCACCCGGACAGCGACAACTTTAGCGCGCTGTTCGAGCCGGCACTGCAGGAAGAATTCCAATTGATGGCCGACACCGACATCGCCAAGCGCGAGATCGCCGCCATTTACCGCTGTGATATCAGCCTGATGATTTCCGATGTGGAAATCCGCCTGCTCACCGAACAATTCAAGGTGCCCGCCGCCCTGCTCCACTGGTGCCCGTTGATGCTGGAGCCGCCGGCTGAAGCCTTTGCGCCGTTTGAAGACCGCGCGCACTTCCTCAGTATCGGCAATTTCCGCCATGCGCCCAATTGGGATGCGGTGCTGTGGATGAAGAACAGCCTGTGGCCGTTGATCCGCCAGCAACTGCCGGGAGCACAGCTGCATATCTACGGCGCCTATACGCCGCCCAAGGCCACCGCCCTGCACAACCCTGCGCAGGGTTTTCATGTGATGAACTGGGCCGAAGATGCCCTGCAAGTGATGACGGCCGCACGTATCTGCCTGGCGCCCATACGCTTCGGCGCCGGGATCAAGGGCAAACTGATGGACGCCATGCTCTGCGGCACGCCGAATATCACCACGCCGATTGGCGCCGAGGCCATGGGCGACGAACAGCCGTGGCCGGGCATGATCGAACAGAGTGCGCCGGCACTGGCGGCGGCGGCCGTGGCGCTGTATCAAGACCACGAACGCTGGACACAGGCCCAGGAGGCCGGCCGCCAGTTGCTCGCCCGACGCTACGACCAAACCTTCCACGGCCCGGCCCTTGTAGACTGCCTGCAACGCTGCCGCAGCCAACTCGCGGCCCATCGCCGGGATAACTTCACCGGCAGCATGCTGCGCCACCATGCGCATAAAAGTACTCAGTACATGTCGCAGTGGATCGAGGCAAAAAACCGCAGCCTATAAAGGTTGGCGCTGGCGAGGTTGCGCGCAAGGGGGCATTATCCTGTGCAGCAACCACAATAAAGCGACGGCAGCATGACCCGAGCAATGCGCATTACCGACCCCTCCTACGAGTTGATGGACGATCACAACGGTCTGTCCATCATCTATCGCCAGCACGGCTTCCCCTGCCCGCTGGTGCGCTGGCACTTCCACAAGGAATACGAGCTGCACCTGATCGTGGCCAGCGCCGGCAAGGTGTTTATCGGCGACTACATCGGCAATTTCTATCCGGAAAGCCTGTTCCTCACCGGCCCCAACCTGCCCCACAACTGGATAAGCCAGGTGGAAGAGGACGAGGTGGTCCCCAAGCGCGACATGCTGGTGAATTTCACCGATGAGTTGTTTGAGCAGGGCAACCACTTGTTCGCCGAACTCAAGAGCCTGACGCCGTTACTTGAACGGGCACAGTACGGCGTTGAGTTTCGCTGCAAAAAAACCATCGCCCAGGCCATCGAGTTAATGCAGCGTATCGAAGACAGCCGGGGCATGGCGCGCCTTGGGCATTTCTTCATTTTGCTGGACGTGTTGAGCGCCTGCGAAGACTACCAACTGCTCTCCGGCGTAACCACGCCGCAACTGGCCGATGAACACAGCATCGACCGCACCAACCGCGCGGTGGACTATATCTTTGCCCACTACGCGCGGGAGTTGCCTTTGGAGGAAGTCGCGGAACACCTGGGGATGAAGCCAACGTACTTTTCCCGGGTGTTCAAGCAGGCCACCGGGCGCACTTTTATCGAATTCGTCAACCGGCTGCGCATCAGCAAGTCCTGCGAATTGCTCGCGGACGGTGACAAGGCCGTCACCGATGTGTGCTTTGAGTCAGGCTTTAACAATATCTCCAACTTCAACCGGCGCTTTCAGCAACTCAAGGGCATGACCCCTTCCCACTATCGACGGTTGGCGATGCAGCGGTTGACCGAACAGAACCTGGCTTGAGCCGCTGGCAGGTGAAACAGTTGGAAAAAACAATAGCAGTGAAACCGCGACACACAAAAGGAACTCCATAAGCCCCACCGTTACTCATCGAAGGCATCACCGCGCAGTTCAACCGCCTGGGGGGGTGCTTTCTGACGTACAGGTTAAAGGGTCACTTATGATGAATGTTCAGCCGCCCCACACACGCGACACCGCGCTACGACCTGTTGAGCCCATCAAGCCAGCAACCTCCCATGCCCCGGCTCAAAATACCTACGACAGCCCGCCACCGCGCCCATCGAACATTCACACGATTGCCCCGCGCATACGTCGGGACTTGCAAAACCCCGCTGTCGCAACCGATTCACGCACAGCGTCAATCCGCGCGTTCGCCGACGCCCTGGTTGAACACAGCGACAAGCAACTAGCCATAGATGTCGCCAACAGTGTTATACGTCAGCGACTCGCCCACGAGGCTCGCCGCTCAAATGAGGAACAGGCCAAAGTAGCGGTCCCACCCCACTCCACCTTCGGCCAGGCCTGGTCCGAGCTGGCTGACGCACTGGAATCGGAGCCGTTCAAGTCCTTTGCCGAAGCCAAATTGATCGTCACTTCAAACCTGATCATTGGCGCCAATGGCGAACTCACCGAGAAAGTCGATGGCAGTATTGTCAGATTCTTCCCCAGCGATGACCCTGAATGGTCTGCGGCCTCTGCCGCCGTTCTAGCCGCAGCAAGTAAGCTTGCGGGCGCGCATCATTCAGACATTTCGTTCTACGGTCGAGCGCAGGCATCGACCAGCAACGTCGCCGGGTTCTACGGTTTGCAGTTAGCCCCCATTAACAGCAACGACACGCTGTCGATTGCCGGGCAGCTGTTGCGCGACGGCAACTTCGCTGCACTCAGCAGCAACAACCCGCTCGATGCGCCTATCAAACAGCGCCAGCAAGACGCACGCCAAGGGGTTGTGGACCTGCCTGCCCAAGCGCTAAAGCAGACGCTTGAACCGTTCACCCCTTTGACACTGGAACAGAAGGTCAAGGAAGCCGATAAGGCCCTGGCACAGCAGGTCAGCCGTGGGTTGATGAAACTTGTCCCCGAAACGGACCAGTACGAAACGTCGGTCATTGTGCAAGACATTCCCGAGTATTCAACCTTCAACCAGGTACGCAAAAACCTGCTGACCGCGCTCAACGGCGCTGCGTTCAGGACGTTTGCGCAAGACAACGATCTGGACCTCACCAGCGTTCGTATCAATCCGGTCAGTGGCGAACTGACCGGTGCAGTGAGGGGTAAAAACACGACCTTTACCTTGAACGACGTGTCCGGCTGGACCGATGTGTGGGGCGAAATTCAGGGTGCGGTCCAACACATGGCTGCGGGATCCGACTCAGACGTTACCTACCCGACGGGTACCTCGGCGCCACTGTTTGAAGTGTTGGCTTTTTACGATGAAGCACCGCCTCACCAACAGAACACCCGACTACCGAACTGGCAGCAACGCCAGCTCGTAACCACCCTGAGCAGGGTCGCCGAGATCAACCAGAACAATGGGTTCGGGGCATTGATCGACGCGGATCAATCCAATGACATACGCCAGCGCCAGCAGGCCGTGATACTGCAACTGGCAAACACTCAGGCTCCGCTCTCTCAACTTGAACGTCTGGCGGCCGCTGTCCGGCAGGCTCCGGATGCACCGGCGCAACCTGCCGTCGAGCCTGTCGACACCCTGGCAAGCGCTGAAACAGAGATGGCGAGCGCGGTCTATCAAATGATGCTCAAGCTGAAAGCCGAGCCGGATCAGTCGTCATCGAAGAAGATGGAATCCATCCCGTCCAGTTTGTTCGACCTTCAGAAGACTTACCTTGAAAAAGCTTCGAACAGCCTCGGCATGCGCGATTTTTACCGCAAAGAAAATTTCAGCGCGCGCAGCGCAGTCTGGATTCCCCCGAGCAATGACGCTGATCGGCGTTCCAGAGCCAGCTATATTGCAGGAAAATACCCTGAGTATGCCGACCTGCTCATGCATCAGGATGCTGCCGCAACGCCCTTCTCTGCCCATGGAGAATCGGTCTCGGTCGATGACGCCAATGGCAGCAGCGTACCGTTCAAATGGGTGTTCAATTTTTATGGCATCAGTACCGACCCGAACAGCCCGGAGTTCACGCGGCAGATGGAGTTGCTCGGCCGTACTCAACAACTCCCGAACGCCCCTGAAAACTCACAACACATCGCCAATGAGTTGAAGCGCAAAATAACTGCAGTGGGCGACAGCAATGATCGGTACGCGTTAATCAAGCAGTTGGAAAGCGGCGATATAAGCGATGACACCCAGGCCGATTCCATGCGTTTTGTAGTGGACCCAGACTCCTCGCATCATCCCAAGGGCGTCAAAAAAGCCAGGGGGTTTCTCGCCGAAAATGACGGCTACATACCCAAGTCGAAGGCAGAATCCGACAACCTCATCAAAGCCTTGCGCACGCCAGTCCCCAACTCACCGCCGCTTGGCAATCACTGGGGTTTCCTGTCATCGGACTTACCGCTGAGCACCGAGCAGCGCAGCACAGCGATGGGGCATGTAAAAAAATCCATTGCCCCTCAGAACAGCCTTCTTGCCTACCTGGGTGCTGACATTACCCAGCTCAGCGAAGACCCGGCGCAAGCACTGGAGCAACTGCTCGCTACCGATACGGCGCATGAGTTCGCGACCCGCCTGCAAGCTCAAATGAAGGGCGCGCCCACCACCACCAGCCTTGAGCAATGGTTGTTGACCGCGTTGGTGCTCGAGCTTGATCCAGCGGCAGGGACGCGGCGCAATACCGTTGCGGGGTTTGACTTCATGGACCCGACTCACCAGGGGCTGGACTCCAGAGCGCTTCGTGAGCGTTTCACCCAACATTTGATCGACAAACAGCAAATTTCGGTGCACCTCGCGCCGGCCGTTGCGCAGTTATTAATGGCCGGTTCAGCGCCGTACTTGCTGGTTAAGGATGTACCGAGCACCGTCTGCCTTGGCACTCCAGAGTGGGTCAGTTTTGTCACCGCCGTAAACCGACTTGAGCTGACGGCCGCCGGTGCCAGCGCAGGCATGACCTTTGAGCAGGTCATGGCACTACACAGGATCACTCCGATTTCTTCGGCGCAAACCCGTTTGCAAGCCATTGCCCAGATGAACCCGGTGATTGATTGGGCCATCGTCAACAAGCACCTGCCCAGGAATGAAAACGATGAGTACACCCTGGAACAGCTGACAAGCTGCCAGGAAATCCTCAACAAGCACATCAAGGAAACAGCCGACGCCAAAAACTTTCTGCGCAATACCAAGGCCCCCAGCAGAAGAGAAATGGCCCTTCAAGCCTTACGCGAACAGTTTGGCACCGACATTGACTACGAAGGCCGGCACTTATGGGAAAAGGTCGCGGGCGGGCTCTTTTCCGGTATCAAAGCGAGCATCTGTGAGGTGTACGAGGCCGGCCGACTGGGTGAAAGCTGGAGCTCGGAATTACCCGGACTGAACTTCGAAGACCTGCGTGCGCATGCCGACCAATTGCCAGACATCAACAAGGCATTCGACGCAGCCATCGAACAAGACTTCACCCTGCGCAGGGCCCATACGATTACGTTGTTCAAGGACATGCTCAGCAAGTTGCCGCTGGAGGAGCGCAATAGCCTCAGTTTTGGCGCGATGGAGTTCCTGCAAGTGGAAAGCGCCGGCAGTGGCATCATCATGACGTCCGTCCACAACGGCGTAAGAAGGGACTTTGCGGTTTACCCGGCAGTCGGGCAAATCGTCAGAATCCCCGATATTGCCCCCTCTACACCCCTGGGCCAAAAAGTCAGGCTTGCGATCGACACGCAAGCCTTCAAAAACGGTACCGAACCGAGAAAGGGCGTCATGTCCGAGGTCGTATTAAGGACAAATGAACAATTCATACTTGTCGAGACTGACGACGGCGACAAGCGGCCGTTTCTGCGTGAACAGCAGTTCGGTGAGCATAACCAGAAAGACGTGCCCTCCACCTTCGTCCACGAAAGAACCGACAACCTGGCCAAAGTGCTGGTAGACACGGCCTACCTGCGCAAAAGTACGTTCGTTGCCACCCAGCGTGGGTTGCATAACGCCGTTGAAAATGGCGTGGAGCCCAGCGATTTCTTCAAAGGCCTGCTACGCGCTCTGCCGGGCGGTTCCAGCCTTGAAGATATCTACCACGGTGAATATGTAAAGGCCGTGGGTGATCTGGCCGTGGATATCATCATCTATGTGGCCACCGAAGGTGCGGGCAAGTTGTGGCGTTTGGCGAAAACCGGCGCGGCCTGGGCGGCGGCCAAGGTCTCTACCAGGTTCATCGAGACCTTCGGCACCCAAGCGGCCGAACACATCGCAGTCAAGGACCTGACCGCGACCACCACCCGGCAATCGCAAAACGCGTTGAGTCGAATGCAGAGCAATCAAATTGTTGAGCAAACGGCTGACATGGCCGATGGCAGGCTGACGCGTTCCGGCACGCAGGAACAGACCAGGATCACCGCCGTACAGCAGGACGGTGAATGGTATGCCTACGACGCCAAGACCGAAGCAGCCTATGGCCCTCCCCTGCAAGGTTTCGTTTCGGACACATCGTCGCCCCTGCGCCAGGAGACCTTTTCAGACGGCACTCAAGCCCTGGTGGCGGACAAGCATCTGGCCGCCGACGCCTATACGATCCCGCGCACCAACGGCTTCGATTTGGTCAATGAAGGCAAGGTTTACCGTTACGACGCCCGCAAGCCCGGCCAACTGACGGACCTGCAGTCAGCCGATCACTTCAAACCGCTGGAGGGGTTTGAAGCACTCTGTCCAGCCCCTTCAATCGGCAGCGGCAGGGTTAAACGCGAGGCTAATGACACCTGTTTTTCCAAGGTCATCGCAAATGTGACCGACCCATTGAGGCAGGACCTGCAAGCACTTGAACACGTTCGCCTGTTTCCTTCGCCGCCGAAATTGTTCAAGAAAGACCAATTCGTTATCTTCGAAAGACGTCGTCTCAAAGTCGTGGATAGCGAAATGGGCCCCAGGCTGGTGCCCACACTTGATAACAAGCCCATCACCTACAACACGCAGATCAGTGGCAGTCTCAAACATGACCCCCAGTTCGGTTTTTACGGCGCGCAAGCCAATAATGCATTGGCACAGGATACCCGCGTGGTCGAACTCAAAAGTATCAGCACTGAGTGCGACGACAAACGTGAAGTACGCGGCGTCATTGTTAACAGCCCGGTTGCTGGAAGCGCCGATAAATATCTGGTGATCGAGGCGGATACGGCCGAGTTTTACTACGCGAAACTGAACAATGAGCCGGGCGGCAAGCTGACCTTCACAAAATGCTCGCCCAACGAGCTACCGTTAGTGCAAAGCTATCGGAATAAATTCAGCGCCCTTAAAGGCCCATCCAACGCATCGTTTGACGCCAACTTCATCGCCCTGCCGGCACTGGACGACGCCTTTGCGCAGCTGGAGCGAGCGAACTACTCAAAAGAACAGGTGGATGAATTAAAGGAATGGTGCAAAGACCTGACCCCGGAACAGCAGCGCGAAGTGCTGTACCAACTGCAGCGCAGCGAAGCCATCGGCAAGGCGAACATCGCGCTGAGGCCGACGCAGGTGACCGCGTTGACCAAACCTGCCGATTTCGCCATATGGCCGGCCGACAAGCAAAACCAGTTTTATGCAGAGCAGGCCAAAAGCAGCGTAAACCGCAGCATGAAAGCCACAGGCCTGGGACCCGACAATAAAGTGTTGTCCAAGGCGGACCTCAAGCGTGCGCAAGCAGCGCACATGACACTCGCCTGGTTGCGCAAAACCGCACCGAGCTACGCACAGAATCGTTCGAACCTGATTTTGAAGGCGGGCGTCGGCAACTGTGGAGAAATGGCATTGGTGTCCAAAGACATCATCACCCAAAGCGGTGGCCGTGCTTACGAGTGGCAAGCATCTGACGATCACATCTTCACGGTAGTTGGGGGGCCCTCTGAACTGCCTCCCGGCACCGTCGACTTCGCAGGCGAGGCCTGGAAGGATGCGTGGATCGTTGATCCGTGGGCCGATATTGCCTGCCCTGCGCGCGAATACACACGCAGGATCGATGAGGTGATGACCCAGTGGGCACGTGACAAAGTCAGGATCAGAACCGGCCAAAACCAGTTTATAAGCCCACGCGACAACAACTGGCTGGACGCGCTCGTCTCAAAACCCAAGACTCCCTTCTCTCACGGGTATAACCGCGGTGGGGCCAGTAACACCCTTGCAATAGAAGGCCAAACAAGTACCAAACCTCGACCCAAACCGGCCCTCAGACCTTCAGTGCCGGAGACCTCCCGCCCGCCTGTCGCGCCCAAGGTCAATGTAGACATGGGATATTCCCACAGCGTCGAAGATGCCAACTCAGTGCTGTCGACACGCAGTTTGACAGACTGCTCCGCACTGGCCGTGTTGAGCGATTTCCGAGACGGCGTTTACCACAAGCGCACACTGATGCACCTGACCGGCAGCAATCTGGAATTCGGTTTATTCGATAAAAACAGTTATCAGGTGCTGGAGCAATTGAATAAGTCATTGGCTAATGGCGGGAAGGTGATATTCGTAGGCGGTATCGAATCACACTCTACGGCAGGGATGGGAACTGTGTTGGAGCAACAGTATCGAGGGAAAAAACCGTTGTTGGATATTCTGCGAAAGCCTGGCGTCAATACCGTGATCGCCAGCTCCCTGGGTGTTGAGGTAAACCCAGATGGCACATTCAAGCTGATCGAGGGTACGGGCAAAGGGGTGTTCAACCAGGGCATGATCAAAGACGTGTTCGACTTCGCCGCTTGATCCGGCAACGCCAATACCCGCAGTAGCCGCTGGTTCGGCTACTGCGGTTTTTTACAGTGCAAAAAAGTATCAGTCCCAGTGCGCCCAAGGATTTGTCATAACCTCAATTGAAGGCTGTAATCACCGCACACTCTTCCTGACTTCTTGTAGGAAGACACAACAACAATAACTGTCCTTCCGTAGCCTCTGGGCGCGGAAATGGAGTGCGCGATGAAGTTCACAGCAAAAGCTCTGCTTGCTTGCACCTGCATGACCCTCAGCGCCGTTAGCCTTGGCGCGCAAACCCTGACCATTGCCACCGTCAACAACAGCGACATGATCCGCATGCAAAAGCTCTCGAAAACCTTCGAGACCGAGCATCCGGAGATCAAGCTGAATTGGGTGGTGCTCGAAGAAAACGTGCTGCGCCAGCGCCTGACCACCGACATCGCCACCCAGGGCGGCCAGTTCGACGTGTTGACCATCGGCATGTACGAAGCTGCACTGTGGGGCGCCAAAGGTTGGTTGGAGCCAATGAAAGACCTGCCGGCGTCCTACGACCTTGACGACGTGTTCCCTTCGGTGCGTGACGGTCTATCTGTCAAAGGCTCGCTGTATGCCCTGCCGTTCTATGCCGAAAGCTCGATTACCTACTACCGTACCGACCTGTTCAAGAACGCCGGGCTGACCATGCCCGAGCACCCGACCTGGAGCCAGATCGGCGAATACGCGGCCAAACTCACCGACAAGAGCAAAGAGCAATACGGCCTGTGCCTGCGTGGCAAAGCCGGTTGGGGTGAGAACATGGCGTTGATCACCACCCTGGCCAACGGCTACGGGGCGCGCTGGTTCGATGAAAAGTGGCAGCCGGAATTCAACGGCCCGGAGTGGAAGGAGGCGTTGAACTTCTACGTCGACAACATGAAGAAATCCGGCCCGCCGGGTGCTTCCAGCAACGGTTTCAACGAAAACCTGGCGTTGTTCAACAGCGGCAAATGCGCGATCTGGGTCGATGCCAGTGTGGCCGGCTCGTTCGTCACCGATAAGTCGCAGAGCAAGGTCGCTGACAGCGTCGGCTTCACCTTCGCCCCGCACGAGAAGACCGACAAGGGCACCTCGTGGCTGTACTCCTGGAGCCTGGCGATCCCGACCAGTTCCAAAGCCAAGGACGCCGCCAAGGTATTCACCACCTGGGCAACGTCCAAGGAATACGGCGAGCTGGTTGCCAAGACCGATGGCATTGCCAATGTGCCGCCTGGCACGCGCAAATCGACCTACAGCGACGAATACCTCAAGGCCGCGCCGTTCGCCAAGGTGACCCTCGAATCGCTGAAAGTCGCAGACCCGACCAAACCGACGCTCAAGCCGGTGCCGTATATCGGTATCCAGTTGGTGACCATTCCTGAGTTCCAGGCGATTGGTACCCAGGTCGGCAAGTTCTTCTCGGGTGCGCTGACCGGTCAGCAGACGGTGGACCAAGCCTTGACCGCCGCGCAGACCACCACCGAGCGTGAGATGAAGCGGGCGGGTTATCCCAAATAGCCCTGACTCACCTCTGTAAATGTGGCAGCGGGCTTGCTCGCGAAGGCGGTGTGTCAGCCACGAATGCATCAACTGGAAGACTGCATTCGCGAGCAAGCCCGCTCCCACATTATTGACCGCGCCCGACTCTCGCTCTGCATGTACCTGACTGGTCTTGATCACCATGAATACAACACCCAAAAACCGCCTGGCCAACCCCGGCTGGTTCCTCGTCAGCCCCTCGGTGGCCATGCTGCTGCTGTGGATGATCGTGCCGCTGGGCATGACCCTGTACTTTTCGCTGATCCGCTACAACCTGCTCTACCCTGGCGAAAACCAATTCGTGGGGTTGGAGAACTTCACCTACTTCATCACTGACTCGGGCTTCCTGCCCGGCGCCACCAATACCCTGTTACTGGTGGGCAGCGTGCTGCTGATCAGCGTGGTGTTCGGCGTGTTGATCAGCGCTTTGCTGGAAGCCAGTGAATTCTTTGGCCGTGGCATCGTGCGGGTGATGCTGATTTCGCCGTTCTTCATCATGCCCACCGTCGGTGCGCTGATCTGGAAGAACCTGATTTTCCACCCGGTATCGGGGATTCTCGCCGCCGTTTGGAAGCTGTTCGGCGCCGAGCCCGTGGACTGGCTGGCGCACTACCCGTTGCTGTCGATCATCATCATTGTGTCGTGGCAGTGGCTGCCCTTCGCCATCCTGCTGCTGATGACCGCCATGCAGTCCCTCGACCAGGAACAAAAAGAAGCCGCACGCCTGGACGGTGCCGGCGCCATCGCGATCTTCTGGCACCTGACCCTGCCGCACCTGGCGCGCCCGATTGCCGTGGTGGTGATGATCGAAACGATCTTTTTGCTCTCGGTGTTTGCCGAAATCTTTACCACCACCAACGGTGGCCCCGGCTACGCCTCGACCAACCTCGCCTACCTGATCTACAACCAGGCGCTGGTGCAGTTCGACGTGGGCATGGCCTCGGCCGGCGGCTTGATTGCCGTGGTCATCGCCAATATCGCGGCGATCATCCTGGTGCGGATGATCGGCAAAAACCTGACTGACAAGCCTTGAGGGCCGCGCCATGACGCTTCAACAATCCCGCCGCCTGCAAAGCCTGCTGCTCGGCACGTTGGCCTGGGCCATCGCGATCCTGATTTTCTTCCCGATCTTCTGGATGGTGCTGACCAGCTTCAAGACCGAAATCGACGCGTTCGCCACACCGCCGCAGTTCATCTTCACGCCGACGCTGGAGAACTACCTGCACATCAACGAGCGCAGCAACTACTTCGCCTACGCCTGGAACTCGGTGGTGATTTCGTTCAGCGCCACTGCGCTGTGCCTGCTGATCTCGGTGCCGGCCGCCTATTCCATGGCGTTCTACGAAACCAAGCGCACCAAGGGCACTTTGCTGTGGATGCTGTCCACCAAGATGCTACCGCCGGTGGGTGTGCTGATGCCGATCTACCTGCTGGCCAAGAGCATGGGCCTGCTGGATACGCGCATTGCGCTGATCATCATCTACACCCTGATCAACCTGCCGATTGTGGTGTGGATGGTGTACACCTACTTCAAGGACATCCCCAAGGACATCCTCGAAGCCGCACGCCTGGACGGCGCCACCCTGTGGCAGGAAATGGTCCGCGTGCTGCTGCCCATCGCCAAGGGCGGCCTGGCTTCCACTGTGCTGCTGTCGCTGATCCTGTGCTGGAACGAGGCATTCTGGTCGCTGAACCTGACCTCCTCGAATGCCGCGCCGCTGACCGCGCTGATCGCCTCTTACTCCAGCCCCGAAGGCTTGTTCTGGGCCAAATTGTCCGCCGTTTCGACCCTCGCCTGTGCGCCGATCCTGATCTTTGGCTGGATCAGCCAGAAACAGCTGGTGCGCGGCCTGTCCTTCGGCGCAGTTAAATAATAATTCCAAGCGGAGGCCCATCATGGCCAACCTGAAAATCAAGAATTTGCAAAAAGGCTTCGAAGGTTTCTCGATCATCAAGGGCATTGACCTGGAAGTGAACGACAAGGAGTTCGTGGTGTTCGTCGGCCCGTCGGGCTGCGGTAAATCCACCCTGCTGCGTTTGATCGCAGGCCTTGAGGAAGTCACCGAAGGCACCATCGAGCTGGATGGCCGCGATATCACCGAAGTCACCCCGGCCAAGCGCGATTTGGCCATGGTGTTCCAGACTTACGCGCTGTACCCGCACATGAGCGTGCGCAAAAACATGTCGTTTGCCCTCGACCTGGCCGGCGTCGACAAGAAGTTGGTGGAAAGCAAAGTCAGCGAAGCGGCGCGCATTCTCGAACTCGGCCCGTTGCTGGAGCGCAAGCCCAAGCAACTGTCCGGTGGCCAGCGTCAGCGCGTGGCGATCGGCCGTGCAATCGTGCGCAACCCGAAGATTTTCCTGTTCGACGAACCGCTGTCCAACCTCGACGCCGCCCTGCGTGTGCAGATGCGCCTGGAACTGTCGCGCCTGCATAAAGAACTGCAAGCCACCATGATCTACGTGACCCACGACCAGGTCGAGGCCATGACCCTGGCCGACAAGGTGGTGGTCCTCAACAGTGGCCGCGTTGAGCAGGTCGGCTCGCCGCTGGAGTTGTACCACCAGCCGGCCAACCTGTTTGTGGCGGGTTTTCTCGGTACGCCAAAAATGGGCTTCCTCAAGGGCAAAGTGACCCGTGTGGAGAGTCAAAGCTGCGACGTGCAACTGGACGCCGGCATGCTGATCAGCCTGCCAATGAGCGGCGCCAGCTTGAGCGTGGGCAGCGCGGTAACCTTGGGCATTCGCCCGGAACACCTGGAAATTGCCTCGCCTGGGCAAACCACCCTGACCGTCACCGCCGATGTCGGCGAGCGCTTGGGCAGCGACACCTTCTGCCACGTCATCACCGCCAGCGGCGAGCCGTTGACCCTGCGGATTCGTGGCGACATGGCCAGCCAATACGGCGAAACCCTGCAGCTGCACCTGGACCCGGCGCACTGCCATCTGTTCGACACCGATGGCGTGGCCGTGGCTCGTCCACTGCGCGCTGCCGCCTGATTTTGCGAGAGTTGTGATGAAACTGAATAAACAGAACCTCACCCAGTTGGCGCCGCAAGTGAAAATCCCCGCCTACGCCATTGCCAGCACCTCCCAAGGCATCGCGCATATCGGCGTCGGCGGTTTCCACCGCGCGCACCAGGCGTATTACACCGATGCGCTGATGAATACCGGCGTTGGCCTGGACTGGAGCATCTGCGGCGTCGGCCTGCGCAGCGAAGACCGTAAGGCCCGCGACGACCTGGCCGGCCAGGATTACCTGTTCACCCTGTATGAACTGGGCGACACCGACGACACCGAAGTGCGCGTGATCGGCGCCATCAGCGACATGCTGCTGGCCGAAGACGGCGCCCAGGCGCTGATCGACAAGCTGGCCAGCCCGCAGATTCGCATCGTTTCGCTGACTATCACCGAAGGCGGCTACTGCATCGATGACAGTAACGGCGAGTTCATGGCGCACCTGCCACAGATCCAGCACGACCTGGCGCATCCCAATGCACCGAAAACCGTGTTCGGGTTTATCTGCGCCGCACTGACCCAACGCCGCGCCGCCGGCACCCCGGCGTTTACCGTGATGTCCTGCGATAACCTGCCGCACAACGGCGCCGTCACGCGCAAGGCACTGCTGGCGTTTGCCGCCCTGCACAACGCCGAGTTGCATGACTGGATCAAGGCCAACGTAAGTTTTCCGAATGCCATGGTCGACCGCATCACACCGATGACCAGCACCGCCCACCGCCTGCAACTGCACGACGAACACGGCATCGACGATGCCTGGCCGGTGGTGTGCGAGCCGTTTGTACAGTGGGTGCTGGAAGACAAATTCGTTAACGGCCGCCCGGCGTGGGAAACCGTCGGTGTGCAGTTCACCGATGACGTCACGCCTTATGAAGAGATGAAGATCGGCCTGCTCAATGGCAGCCACCTGGCCCTGACCTACCTCGGGTTTCTCAAGGGTTACCGGTTTGTGCACGACACCATGAATGACCCGGTGTTTGTGGCCTACATGCGCGCTTACATGGACCTGGATGTGACGCCGAACCTGGCGCCGGTGCCGGGCATTGATTTGACCCAGTACAAGCAGACGCTGGTCGACCGATTTTACAACCAGGCGATTGCCGACCAGTTGGAGCGTGTGTGCTCCGATGGCTCGTCGAAGTTTCCCAAGTTCACCGTACCGACCATCAATCGCTTGATTGCCGATGGGCGTGAAACTGAGCGCGCAGCGTTGGTTGTCGCAGCCTGGGCGTTGTACCTCAAGGGCGTTGATGAAAACGGCGTGACCTACAAGATCCCGGATCCGCGCGCCGAGTTCTGCCAGGGGCTGGTGAGTGATGATGCGCTGATCAGCCAGCGCCTGTTGGGTGTGGAAGAGATATTTGGCAAGGCTATTCCCAACTCGCCTGAGTTTGTGGCAGCGTTTGAGCGGTGCTATCAAAGCCTTCGAGATAATGGCGTAACAAAGACTCTGGAAGGCCTGCTCGCCAAGATCAACTGACGAAACCGAATCAACCTGTGGGAGCGGGCTTGCTCGCGAATGCGGTGTTTCAGTCAATGTATTCTTCACTGACCCACCGCATTCGCGAGCAAGTCGAATCGTCGCACCGCCGCTCCCACATTTGACCGAGTTCCACACTCACATTCTGCTGAGCAATAACCATGACCCAGCAAAACCTGTACCTCGGCATCGATTGCGGCACACAAGGCACCAAAGCCATCGTCCTCGACGCTTCCAGCGGCAAGGTCCTGGGCCTGGGCGCCGCCGCGCATACGTTGATCAGCGGCGCCAATGGCCGCCGCGAACAGCACACCCAGGAGTGGCTGGACGCCTTTACCGAAGCCACTCACCGCGCCCTGCAACAGGCCGGCGTGGACGGCCAGGACATTCTCGGCATCGGCGTCTCCGGCCAGCAGCACGGGCTGGTGCTGCTGGACGAGCACGGTGAGGTGCTGCGCCCGGCCAAACTCTGGTGCGACACCGAAACCGCGCCGGAGAACGAGCGCCTGCTGGCCTATCTGGGCGGCGAAAGCGGCTCGCTGGAACGCCTCGGCGTGGCGATTGCGCCGGGCTATACCGTCTCCAAACTGCTGTGGACCCGTGAACAACACCCGGACGTGTTCGCGCGCATTGCGCATATCCTGCTGCCCCACGACTACCTCAACTACTGGCTCACCGGCCGCGCCGTGGCGGAATACGGCGATGCGTCGGGCACCGGTTACTTCAACGTGCGCAGCCGCGAGTGGGACGTAGAACTACTGAAACACATCGACCCGAGCGGGCGCCTGGAAAAAGCCCTGCCCGCGTTGATTGCGGCCGATCAAACGGTCGGCACCATCCTGCCGGCCATCGCCGAACGCTTAGGCATCAACCCGAATGCCAAGGTGTCCAGTGGCGGCGGCGACAACATGATGGGCGCCATCGGCACCGGCAATATCGCCCCCGGCGTGATCACCATGAGCCTGGGTTCGTCCGGCACCGTATACGCCTTCGCCGAGCAGCCGAATGTCAGCCCGCAAGCGTCGGTCGCGACCTTCTGTTCATCCAGCGGCGGTTGGTTGCCATTGATCTGCACCATGAACCTGACCAACGCCACCGGGGTGATTCGCGAGCTGTTCGAGCTTGACCTTGCGAGCTTCAACAGCCTGGTTGAGCAAGCGCCGATTGGCGCCGACGGCGTGAGCATGCTGCCGTTCCTCAACGGCGAACGCGTGCCCGCCCTGCCCCACGCCACCGGCAGCCTGCACGGGCTGACCATGACCAACCTGACCCGCGCCAACCTGTGCCGCGCCGTGGTCGAGGGCACCACCTTCGGCCTGCGCTACGGCCTCGACCTGCTGCGCCAGACCGGCCTGCAGAGCCACAGCATCCGCCTGATCGGCGGCGGCTCGAAAAGCCCGGTGTGGCGGCAGATGGTCGCCGATATCATGAACACTGAAGTGGTGTGTACCGAACAAAGCGAAGCCGCTGCCCTGGGCGCGGCGATCCAGGCGGCGTGGAGCCAGTCCGGCGACACCCTGGTCAGCCTGTGCGACAAATGTGTGAGTGTCGACCCAAGCAGCCGCACGCTGCCGGTGGCGGCTAGTGTCAGTGCCTATCAACAGGCTTACGAGCGCTACCAGCAGCTCGTGGCAACCCTTTAAGAGCGAACGACTATGTATCTGGTGTGTGGCGAAGCGCTGTTCGATTTTTTCAGCGAGGAAGATGCCAGCGGGCAGGCTTCCAGGGTCAATTACAAGGCCATTGCCGGTGGTTCGCCGTTCAACGTGGCCGTGGGTTTGCGCCGCCTGGGCATTGAGTCCGCGCTGTTGGGTGGCGTGTCCAACGACTTCCTTGGTCAGCGCTTGCTGCAAGTGCTCGAGGACGAAGGCGTCAGCCAGCAGTTTCTGCTTGAGTTTGCCGCGCCAACCACCCTGGCGATGGTTGCCGTGGGCGCCAACGGCTCACCGCAATACAGCTTTCGCGGCGAAGGCTGCGCCGATCGGCAATTGACGCTTGAGCATCTGCCGACCTTGGGCGATGAGGTTCGTGGCGTGCATATCGGCTCGTTTTCGCTGGTGGTGCAGCCGATCGGCGACACCCTGCTGAGCCTGGTCAAGCGCGAAAGCGGCAAACGCCTGATCAGCCTGGACCCCAATGTGCGGCTCAACCCGCAGCCGGATATCCAGCTGTGGCGTGAGCGCGTGGCTGAGTTGGTCACGCATGCGGACTTGATCAAAGTCAGCGATGAAGACTTGCACCTGCTCTACCCCGACCAGTCGCCCGAGAGCGTGTTGCAAGGCTGGTTGCAGCACCGTTGCCAATTGGTGTTCCTCACCCGTGGCGGCGATGGTGCAACCGTATTCAGCCGCCAGCACGGCAGTTGGTCGCAACCTGCGGTCAAGGTGGTGATGGCCGATACGGTGGGCGCCGGCGATACCTTCCAGGCCGCCTTGATTGCCTGGCTGACCGAGCAGCAGCTGGATTCGGTAGACGGCCTGCAACAGCTGACACGCGCGCAGATCGACAGCATGCTTGGCTTCGCCATCCGCGCCGCCGCGCTGACCTGCAGCAAGACCGGGCCGGATCTGCCGTATCGCCAGCAATTGGGCTGAAGCCTGGGTTTCATGAAGGTTTTGTCAGCCAAGGCAAAATTAATCGATGGTTAATCCCGCAAGCCGAGAGTGAAATTGAACTCACTTGCGGAGCACCACCATGAAACTGCGTACTTTGTTATTCACCGCCACCCTGGCCCTTGCCGCGGTGTCGGGGATGGCCCAGGCCGACACCGCCGCCAAGCCTGTGCAGTATCAATACGGCATGCCCTTGAACGTCGACAAAGTGATCGCCATGCACGAGGAAGACACCGACGTGTGCAAGGTGATCAACGCCGATATCAAGTTCGTCGATAAAGCCGGGAAAATCGAAGACGTGGGTTATCGGAAAATGTCCGAAGCCTGTGATTTTCAAAATTGAGGCGTGAATGGATCCAGTGATCTGCCGTTTCACCCTCTGCGCCGCCGCCCGGTCCTGTAACAAGGCCGGGCCAGCCGTGCGACTTCAGCAAAAACCCTCGCAAACTCCTACAAACGTGTGGGCAACTTCTATCACCTCGCAAGGTAAAACCCAAAATCCTGTAGGTTTTATCTGCGAATCGCGCAATTAATCCATCGTTAATACCCGCAGAAGACAGTGCGCTCGCTCGCCCCAACAGGCTGGCCGCCGGTTCATCACCTCGATGCACCGAATCACTGACAGAGACACACAATGAAACTGCAAACCTTGTTCTTACTGAGCAGCGCCCTGGCGCTGACCACCGTTGCGGGAATGGTTCAGGCCGAGTCCAGCGCCGTACCCTATGAGTATGGTATGCCCATGGATATCCAAAAAGTGCTTGCGATGAAAGAACCGCAGACCAACGAATGCCAAGTCATAACGGCAACTATCAAATTCGTGGACAGGGCGGGCGACGTGCAGAACGTGAGTTATCCGAAGATGTCCGAAGTGTGCTTGTTTCAGAACTGAATACAGCAAAAAAACCGTATTGGGCCTGGCGGTTACCAGGCCCACAGGTCATCGGTGACATACCCTCAACCACTTGCTACCACTTGGCTGCCTAGTAGCTGCGCGCCGCCATTCTTTGCTGAGCGGGCGCTTGGCTGTGCTTGAGGTCTTCGCGCAACCCGCTGATCAGGTTGCAAATGGCTCGACTGCTGTCGAGTTTTTCCGCGTTGATACCTTTGACTTCCAAATCCACCCGGTCACGGTCGCGGTCGTCATAGACCTTGATCGTCAATGAGGCGTCTTCGGCTTTGGTGCATTCGCACCGCTTGGGCAGGAAACTTCCTTCAATAATGCTGCGTAGTTCCAGTTCCGAAAGCATGGCTAACCTCTCCTTTTTTTGAGACTGCCAACAGATTTTTGTGTGCTCGGCAGGCGCAGGCCCGCCACGTCTTACCGACCTTGGCAGACGCTTACAGTCAATAAGCCTACTCGGCAAAATCCGTTCCTGTTGTAACTTTTCCTCATAAGCACGATGAGCCGTTATATAAGCGGGTTTGCATTGCCAGCATCATCGTCGAAACCACGCCGATTAAACGTTTATGCACTAAATTGTACTCTGCGCCGCAACCCTTTCAGCAACATGTCGCAAACTATCAAAGTTGATATTGGCCCCGGAATTCACCGCCACCAAGGTCTGCCCGCGCACGCCGTTTTGGTTGACGTATATGCGAATGCCCGCCACCGCCAGTGCGCCGGAAGGCTCGGTGATGGAACGCGTATCGTCGTAGATCAGCTTGATGGCGCTGCACAGTTGGTCATTGCTGACGGTGATCACTTCATCGACCCAATCGCGGCAGATCTCAAAGCCATAGGCACCGATCTGCGCCACCGCGGTGCCATCGGCAAACCCGTCGACACTGGGCAGCACCACCCGCTCACCGGCGCGCAAGGCGGCCAGCAGGCAACTGGAACCTTCAGGCTCAACCCCGACGATGCGCACCTCGGGCCGCAGGTATTTGACGTAGGCTGCGATCCCGGCGATCAAGCCGCCGCCGCCCACCGGCACGAAGATGGCATCGAGCGGGCCCTGTTGCTGGCGCAGTATTTCCATGGCCACTGTGCCTTGGCCTGCGATCACATCGGGGTCATCGAACGGCGACACAAAGGTGCAACCCGACGCCTCGGCCAATTGCAGCGCATGGGCCAGGGCAAACGGAAAGCTTTCGCCCTGCAACACCGCCTCGGCCCCCCGGGAACGCACACCCAATACCTTCAGTTCAGGCGTGCTGCACGGCATGACGATACGGGCCTTGATGCCCAGTTCCCGCGCTGCCAACGCCACGCCCTGCGCATGATTACCGGCCGATGCCGTCACCACGCCTCGAGCTTTTTGTTCAGGCGTCAGTTGCACCAGCTTGTTATAGGCGCCACGGATCTTGAAGGAAAACGTCGGCTGTAAATCTTCCCGCTTGAGCAGCACCTGGTTGCCCAGTAACGCCGATAACGCAGGCGCCGGCTGCAAGGGCGTGCGCACCGCCACGTCGTAAACCGGGGCAGCGAGGATCTTTTTCACGTAATGCTCAAGCAGCCCGGTATTGGCAGTTTGCGCGGCGCTGTGGGTACTCATGGGCATCTCCTGGTGTTTATGTGCTGCCCAGGAGTCGGAAAAACAAAACCCGCCTCCAGGGCGGGTTTGGGTGCAGCCGTGTGCTATCCCGCCGAATGAGGAATGGCGGTAATAATAATGCTCGGCTGGCTGCAGAAGGCTGGAAAGGTCATGCAGCGAAAATTAACCGGCGGTTGCTGGACAAGTCAATGGCCTGTCGCCATTTAGCCGATTGGGGTTTACGATCGATATACGAAACGTATACGCTTTGTATATCCATTTAACACAGTGAACCCCATGGGCATCGTCAAGATCACCGACCAACTGCACGAACAGCTTCGCCTGGCCAGCGCCGCCATGGACCGCTCCATCAACGCCCAGGCCGAGTTCTGGATCAAGATCGGCCTGCTGGCCGAACTCAACCCGCACCTGCCCTACAACGAGCTGATCAACAAGCTGTTGCTGGACAAGCCTGACCTGATTCGAGGGCGCGGCTGATGATCAAGACACCTGCACAACTGGCGGTGATGCGCGAATCCGGGCGCCTGCTGGCCCAGGTATTCAGCATGCTCGACGGTTTTGTCGCCGCCGGGCGCTCGACCCTGGAACTGGACAGCGCCGTCGAGGCTTTCATCCGCAACGACCTCAAGGCCCGCCCGGCGAGCCTTGGGCAGTACGACTACCCCTTTTGTATCAACACCTCGATCAACGAAGTGGTGTGCCATGGCATGCCCAGCGCCAAAGCGGTGTTGAAAGACGGCGACATCATCAACATCGACATCACTCTGGAGAAAGGCGGTTTTATCGCTGACTCCAGCAAGATGTACATGATCGGCAACGTGGCGCCCAAGGCCCGGCGCCTGGTGGAACAGACCTTCGAAGCCATGTGGGCCGGCATTCGCCAGGTTCGCCCCGGCGCCCGTCTGGGCGATATCGGCCATGCGATCCAGAGCCATGCGCAGGCCAACGGCTACAGCGTAGTGCGCGAGTATTGCGGCCACGGCATCGGTCGGCAGATGCACGAGGAACCGCAAGTGCTGCACTTCGGCCGCCCCGGCACCGGGCTGGAACTGCGCGAAGGCATGGTGTTTACCATTGAGCCGATGCTCAACCAGGGCAGCGCCAAGGTGCGCGACCTCAAGGATGGCTGGACGGTGGTGACCAAGGACAACAGCCTGTCGGCGCAGTGGGAACATACCGTGGCGGTGACGGCGGATGGCTTTGAGGTGCTGACGCTGCAACCGCCAACTGACGCATAACCTGGGGGGCTGGCTTGCCTGCTGTGGCGGTTTGTCGGTGTGTATATCCGTTGCTGCGGTAACGGTTTCTATTGGTTCCGCTCTTACAGCGGGTCACTTTTGCAAGGACCGGAATGCCGGCCCAGTCAAAAGTAACCAAAAGGTCCTCGCCCCACCACTCGGCACCTCGCTTGGGCTCGGTGTGCCAGAATGAAGGCTTGAATCCGTGGGCCGCCGCGATGGGCCATCGTGGTTAACGGGGCGTCTCAGATCAAGATCAAGATCTACAGCACGGCGGCCTGAAAGCCGACCTGAGTGGTTGAATCAAAAGCCAGATCAAGTGCGAAGCAAAAGCCTCTCTACCTGATGCAACTGGGTCTAAATGTGGGAGCGGGCTTGCTCGCGAAAGCGGTGGGTCAGTGACAGATAAATTGGCTGACCCACCGCTTTCG